>CAZRDD010000645.1:0-2984 GCA_964598675.1 uncultured Parafilimonas sp. | reverse complement strand
CTATTTTTTATACAGGTGTGCCAAACCTTAAACCATACCAGTTGGCAACCGGTAAAAATGGTAACCCGCTTGCAGCAGGTAAGCCTTTCATCAGTAACTTTTTACCAACCCTTGGCGATTTGTTGCGCCTTAACATGGCCGTACCGGTAACGCCACGCACCAGTGCCGATTTCAGCAGCCTGGGTATTGTGCAGGCAGCCGTATTAGGCCTTACTGATGCAAGGTTTAACGCCAATGCCGATTTACAGTTTATACCTAACATGGATGGCTTCCCCAACGGCCGCAGGCTGGAGGATGATGTAACTACGATTGAGTTACAGGCGGTTTCTGGCGTAGCACTTGCTGCCATTGGTTTGTGGTATGATGATTATAACGGAACCGGCAGCCCTGTTACAACCGACCTTGTAAATGTACTGAGTTATAATGCAGGTGTTACACACAACGATACAACGCTTAAAACCAACTTTCCCTTCGTGCAGGCACCATGGAGAGGTTTTACAGGCGCAGGTTATGTTGGCCCCAAAAGCTTAGACCCATTACCTGTTACGTTTGTATCCTTTGTAGCTAATAAAAAAGACAATTTTGTTAACCTTAACTGGGAAGTTACCAACGAAGTGAACAATAGCCATTATGATGTAGAGCGCAGCCTGGGTTCAGTAAGGGGCTTTGTAAAAATAGGTACTGTTGCAGCCCGCACAGGCAATACCAATATTTACAACTTTACTGATGTTACACCTTCGCTTGACCAGGTTAACTATTACAGGCTTAAGCAGGTTGATAAAGATGGTAAGTTTAGTTACTCGCCAATAAGGGTAATAGCTTTTAACCCGGATAATGTTTTAACTGTAAGCCCTAACCCTGCCAACGGGTTTATAAAAATAACATCTTCAGCAGCAAATGTGCAGGTGGTTATTTATGACCTTAATGGCAAAAGGGTTGCTGCAATGCAGTTAAACAGCGGTGTTGCACAAATGAGTACCAGCAATCTTTCCAAAGGGCTGTATACGGTTGTTGCGCAAAGCAATGGCACAAAACTGGCCGAGAAGAAAATTGTGGTTCAGTAGTATTCTTAATAACAAAGTCAATTAATAATTAGTAAAGGCATTACCCGGTTTTGTTATTGCCGGGTAATGTTTTTTAACCCTCCAAAATATACTGCCTAAACGTGGTGGTATGGCGAAAGACAAAACCATTTTGGCAAGCTTTCTAAAACATTAAACATGAAAAAAACTAACATTTACATAATTGCTGTTGTAGTTTTTATCGTTGCCGTTGCTGGTATTATTTTAAAATACAGTAAACAACAAAAAACAGAAGCAGAAACGGTGTATACCATTCTGCCACGTAAAGGCCAGGGTGCTAATAATGCAGAATGGAAGCAGGCGCAAACGCAGGCAACTGCTTTACAGGAAGCACTGGCAAAAGACCCATCAGACACAAAATCGGCCCTTAAACTGGCCCAGTTGTTCATACTGGAAGCGCGTATTACTGGTAACCATCTTTATTACGATGTTGCTGCCATGAAGTATGTAAACAATGTACTGGCAGTTGACCCTGCCAATTTTAACGCACTGGTGTATAAATCGCTTGTATACATGTCTCAACACCATTTTGCTGATGGCCTAACTGCTGCCCACGCCGCACAGCAGGTAAACCCTTACAATGCCTATGTGTATGGGCTGCTGGTAGATGGTAATGTTGAAATGGGCAGTTACGACACCGCGGTGGCCTATGCAGATAAAATGGTATCAATACGCCCCGACCTTACTTCTTACTCACGTGTGTCGTACCTGAGGGAAATATTTGGCGATTACGCCGGTGCAATTAAAGCAATGAAAATGGCTGTGGAAGCAGGTGGCCAGGGTGATGAATATACTGAATGGACAAGGTATCAGCTTGCGAGCCTGTATGAAAAATCCGGGGATTATAAAACTGCTGACTCCTTATATAATGTTTCGCTGGTTTTCAGGCCTGGGTATGCTTATGCCTTTGCTGGCCTGGCACATGTTGCATTAGCAAACAACGATTATGCTAAAGCCATACAGTATTACGAAAAAGCAGATTCTGTGGTGAGTGATAATGGAATAAAGGAAGAGCTTGCCGATGCTTATCGTTTAGCGGGAAATACGCAAAAGGCTGATGCGCTGGAAAAAAGTGTTATTGATGAACTTGTGCAAAATGCAAAGGCTGGAGATAAAGATGCAAATATTGGCCATTACTCCGACAGGGAGCTGGCATACGATTACTTAAAAACAGGCGATAAAGATAAAGCACTTGACCATGCTTTATTGGAATACAACCGCAGGCCCGATAATATTGATGTTAACGAAACACTTGCCTGGGTATATTATAACAGGGGTGAATTTAGTAAAGCAGTGCCTTATATAAAAGTAGCCTTAAAAACAAACTCAAAAAATCCGGTGTTGCTAAGCCGTGCGGCATTAATCTATTATAGCGGTGGTGATAAAGCCACGGCAAAAACAATTATTTCGCAAACATCTTTAAACAACCCTTTTATTGAGCGTGGTTTAAGAACCGAAACACAGGCCATTGTAGCCAAATTATAATAAACGTTTTGCGGGCTGGATTATTAGATGTAGATATATTGCTATAATATTGGTATAAAATAATAAGGGTTAATTTGGCTAATATAGCATAACTGATATGGGTGAATATATTAAAAAGATAGTGAAAAAGAGCGGGCAAACAACAGGCAGCAGGCGGATTGTATTGGCATGTACACTATTGCTGCTTTGCTTTACATGCCAGGCGCATACCATAAATTATGTGCTTGAAAAAGCCCCCACCGGCAGTGTGGTAATATATTACCTTAAACTGGGGTTTACCCATATTATTCCACAGGGCTTTGACCATATTTTGTTTGTAACAGGGCTTTGCCTGCTCAGCAATAAAATAAAGGTAATTCTTTGGCAGGCAACAGCATTTACCGTGGCGCACTCTATTACATTGGCACTAAGTATGAA
>CAZRDD010000644.1:0-2990 GCA_964598675.1 uncultured Parafilimonas sp. | reverse complement strand
GGTGCTGTAATACGCCGGGGGCATGCAGCTCCACCGCGTGGGCGGAGAGGCCATCGGCAATAATAATGGCTATATCATAATGGTTGTGGGCGGCGTCCTCCAGCAACAGCTCTTTCGAGGGCTGGCTTAGCCTGCGGCCCCAGTCGGGCCGTTGCAGGTACTGCTGGCGGGTGGCTGCCATGCTTTTAAGCGTAAGCACTTTGGTGTAGGTAATATGCTGTAAAGCGGCCATCATTTTATCGGTATCAAGGGCGCTGTACACCGCATCGCGCGCAACGGCATGATCGGCACGAAACTGCAGGTTTTCCCCCAGCGGAATAGCATGCCCCGTGCGGCCCACGGCTATGCGGGCATTGGTAAATTTTTTAAGCGGGGCCCAGGCATCCTGTGTAACAAAACCGGGGTTTACCAATATTGGGCTATCCATTATACGCATTGTTTTTTAACAGCAGGTGGCTGCTGTCTACAGGTAAAATATTGTTGGCGGCATCCATAATGCCCTGCTGTACCAACCAGGCTTCAAACTCCGGCGCGGGGCGCAGGCCCAGCACCTTGCGGGCATACAACGCATCGTGAAACGAGGTGGACTGGTAATTGAGCATAATATCATCAGCACCCGGTATACCCATTATAAATGTGCAGCCCGCCACCCCCAGCAGGGTAAGCAGGTTATCCATATCATCCTGGTCGGCCTCGGCATGGTTGGTGTAACAAATATCCACCCCCATCGGCAGGCCGAGCAGCTTGGCGCAAAAATGGTCTTCCAGCGCAGCGCGTATAATCTGCTTGCCATCAAACAAATATTCAGGCCCTATAAAACCCACAACGGTATTCACCAGCAGGGGGTTAAACTTTTTGGCAACGGCGTAGGCACGGGCCTCGCAGGTTTGTTGGTCAACCCCGTGGTGGGCGTTGGCGGAAAGGGCATTGCCCTGCCCGGTTTCAAAATACATAACATTGTTGCCCAGTGTGCCACGGTTAAGGGCCAGGGCGCACTGGTAGGCTTCTTCCAGCAGGGCCAGGCTTATGCCAAAGCTGCTGTTGGTTTTTTGCGTACCGCCAATGGACTGAAAAACAAGGTCAACCGGAACGCCCTGCTGCATCAGCCCCATGGTGGTGGTAACATGGCTTAGTATGCACGATTGCGCGGGTATCTGGTAACGCTCGCGCAGCTCATCAATCATATACAGCAAAACAGCCACCGCCTCCGGGTCGTCGGTAGCAGGGTTAATGCCTATCACCGCATCGCCGCTGCCATACAGCAGGCCATCCACCATACTGGCGGCAATGCCTTTAGGGTCGTCGGTAGGGTGGTTGGGCTGCAGCCGGGTGCTAAGCCTGCCGGGCAACCCTATGGTGTTACGAAAACGGGTGATAACGCTGCATTTGCGGGCCACGGCAATAAGGTCCTGGTTGCGCATAAGCTTGCTAACGGCCGCCGCCATTTCGGGCGTAATGCCGTCCTTCACCAGGGCAATTTTTTGGGTGCTGGCATCATCGCTCAGCAGCCAGTCGCGCAGCTGGCCCACCGTAAAATGGCTTATGGGCGCAAAAGCGGCGGCGCTGTGGCTATCAATAATAAGGCGGGTAACCTCATCCTGCTCGTAGGGTATTACTGCCTCGTGCAAAAATGTTTTTAAAGGCACATCGGCCAGCGCCATTTGGGCAGCCACCCTTTCAATATATCTGTCGGCAGCCAGGCCCGCCAGCACATCGCCGCTGCGCAGGGGCGTAGCCTTGGCCAGCAGCGTTTTAATATCGGTAAACCTGTAAGTAATGTTCTGTATGGTACTGCGGTAAGCCATGCGCAAAAATATGGTTAAATCAATCAGTAACGGTTATGGCGGCTGGGTCTGCCTCATGCAAAACATCGTCGCTCAGTTTTTGTTTATGCTTGCCGGTGCCAACAAATACAGCAATGCACACTGCCAGCAATGCTATAAATATAAGCGTAAGCTGCGGGTAATACCACACAATAGCCGCCAGGCCCAGCAGCGATAACACCAGCGCCACCGCCGGAAACCACGGGTATAGCGGCACACTAAACGGCCGCGGCTGCTGCGGGTGGCGCCTGCGCAGCACAAACAGGCTAACCATGCTTATAATGTACATTACCAGCGCCCCCAGTACGCTAAGGGTAATAATACTATCGGTATTAATGGTGTAAATGGTAATGATGCCCAGCAGGCCGCCGGCAATAAGCGCCCAGTGCGGTGTTTTAAAACGCGGGTTTACCGCCGCCAGCGGGCGGGGCAGGTAGCCGCTGCGGGCCAGGGCAAATATCTGCCGCGAGTAGCCCGTAATAATGCTGTGAAACGAGGCGATAAGCCCAAACAGGCCAATACCGGCAAACATGCGGGTAAGGCTGCTGTTTTCGCCCAGTACCATGCTTATGGCTTTGGGCAGCGGGTAATCAATGGCGCTAAGCAGGCTCCAGTCGCCAATGCCGCCGGTGCAAAGCATCACGCCAATGGCCAGCGCCACCAGGGTGAGTATGCCGTAAATATAGCCTTTGGGTATGTTGCGTTTAGGGTCTTTCACCTCCTCGGCCACCATGGCCACGCCCTCTATGGCTACGTATAGCCAAATGGCAAACGGCAGCGCATGAAAAACACCTTCCACCCCGTTGGGCATGGGGTTGTGGCTAAAATTAACCCATTTAAAATGCGGGGCGGTAATGCCCATAAATATACATAACTCGGCCACGGCCAGTATGGTTACAAACAGGTTAAACTGGGCAGACTCCTTTATGCCCAGCAGGTTAATGCCGGTAAAAATTACATAGCAGGCACAGGCCACCAGCTTAACATTTAATACGGGGTACAAAAAATGCATGTACGCCCCCAGCGCCATGGCGATGGCGGGCGGCGCAATAAGAAACTCCACCAGCGTGGCATAGCCTGCAATAAAGCCGCCTATGGGGCCCAGTGCCTTGTACGAGTATGCAACCGGCCCGCCCGCATGGGGTATGGAGGTGGTAAGCTCGGTAA
>CAZRDD010000643.1:0-2990 GCA_964598675.1 uncultured Parafilimonas sp. | reverse complement strand
CTTGTGTGGAGGTACCTGGGTGGTATCCCTGTAGGCGGTGCTGTTGGTTACTAGAAGCTGATAGGTACCCGCAGGGGCGGCAGCCGGTGTTGTAAGGCTCCATGCCGTTTTAAGGCTGGCGGTATTGTATATGCCTGTTAAGTTGGCCAGTGTACCGGCGCAGGTGTACACGGTGGTATCGTGCCCCAGGTTGGGCTTGGCATAGCTGCCGGTGGTAATTACGGCGGTATCCCTGCAACCGGCGGCATTGGCCACTATCAATGTATAGCTGCCGTTTACGGTAACACTGTCAGGGCGGGTAACCGTCCACGTAGGTGTTAAGCCCGTAAGGGTATACACTTTGGTTAGGTTGGCAGCGGTGCCGGGGCAGGTGTATACTGATGTATCCTTACCCAGGTTTGGCCTGCTGTTAACTGCCAGTTTTATGCCATTGCTGGCCACCGGTGTTGTTACAACGCAGGTGCCGCTGGCCGTTAAATACACTACAACGGTATCGCCATTGGCTGGCACGGTATCGGTGTAAGATGGGGTGTTTGTACCCACATTTACCCCATTTTTCTTCCATTGATATATGGGTGATGTACCGCCGTTTACAGGTGTTGCAGTAAACACCACCGGTGAGCCAATACAAACAGAAGCGCCTGTATTTGCAGTGATGGATACTGATGGTATACGTATTAAGCTAACCGCATATTTAAGCACATTGCTTTTGGCTGATGGTGTTGCAAGGCAGCCTGCATTGCTGGTAACCACGCACCATACACTGTCGCTGTTTTTAAGCAGGCTATCAGCATACGTGCTGGCATTGGTGCCAACGGCTGCATTGTTTTTATACCACTGGTATACTGGTGCTGTGCCGCCATTGGTAACTGTTGCCGTAAAGGTTACTTTGGTACCGTTACATATTGGACTGGCAATATTGGCGGCTACCGTTACCGTTGGTGTTACCACGGGGTTTACCACGTATTTAACCACATTGCTTTTAGCGGTGCTGGTTATGCGGCAAGCCGCGTTACTGGTTACAACCACCCACAGGCTGTCGCCGGTTTTTAACAGGCTGTCAGCATACGTATTGCCGATGGAGCCGGTTACCACATTGTTTTTATACCAGGTATACACGGGCGATGTGCCGCCATTTACCGCTGTTGCGGTAAAGGTTACTTTGGTATTGGCACATATTGGACTGGCAATATTGGCTGCGATGGTTACAGAGGGCGTTACACCGGCGCATATAGTAAACCCGGCCATTGTAGCTGAGCCACCTGGCGTTATTACCGTTACTGAGCCGCTTGCACCGTTGCCTACAACGGCGGTAATCGTGCTGTCGTTAACCACCGTAAAGCTGGCTGCGTTAACACCGCCAAAGCTTACCGTGGTGGCACCGGTAAAGTATTTACCGTAAATGCTTACGGTACCGCCCACATAAGTGGTTGGCGGGGCCAGTGTAGTAATAACCGGGCCCGACACAAATACCCTTATGCTGATGTTTGCGGTATCCTTCAACCCGCAGCTGTTGGTAACAATAAGCGTGTAATTGCCCGGTGGTGCAGCGGTTGGTGTTGTGGTGCTGTAGGCTGTTGTTAAGCCAGTTGTTTTATACAGTTTGGTAATATCCGTAGTAACGGTATTGCTGCTTACCACAAGGGTGGTATCGTTACCCAGGTTGGGTTTGGCGTAATAGCCAACAGTTATAACAGCGGTATCCTTACAGCCGTTGCTGTTGGTTACTATCAAGGTGTACACGCCAGCGGTGGCACTGTCGGGCTTAGGCTTGCTCCACGCGGCGGTTAAACCGGTTAAGCTGTATATGTTGTTAAGGTTAACGGTGGTGCCGGGGCAGATGGTTACCGTGGTATCCTTACCCAGGTTGGGTTTGGGGTAATTGCTTACGGTTATTACGGCGGTATCCTTACAACCGGCGGTACTGGCCACCATTAAGGTATAGGTACCTGTGGCTGTAATGCTGTCTGGCCGTGCGGTGCTCCACGTGGTGGTTAAGCCTGTGGTGTTGTACACATTTTTAATGTTAACTGCGGTACCTACACAGGTAAACACGGTAGAATCTTTGCCCAGGTTGGGTTTGGCGTTTACCGCCAGTTTTATGCTGTTGCTGGCTACAGTTGGCGTAACAGCGCAGCCTGCACTGGTGGTTAACACAAAGGTGATGCTGTCTCCATTTACGGGCAGGGTATCTGTATAAGCAGTGCTGCTGGTGCCTACATTTACCCCGTTTTTCTTCCATTGATAAACCGGTGTGGTACCACCATTTACAGGCGTTGCAGTAAAGGTTACTGCGGTGCCCTGGCATACCGTTGTGGCACTGGCTGTAATTGTTGCAGAAACTGTAATGGCACTGTTTACCGTGTATTTAAGCACATTGCTTTTTGCTGATGGCGTGGTGGCGCAACCGGCGTTGCTGGTTAACACGGCCCATACACTGTCGCTGTTTTTAAGCAGGCTATCAGCATACGTGGCAGCGTTTGTACCTACCACTGTATTGTTTTTATACCATTGGTACACCGGTGCTGCGCCGCCGTTGGCAGGGGTGGCGGTAAAGGTTACTTTGGTGTTGGTACATATTGGGCTGGCAGGGTTGCCTGCAATGGATAGTAACGGTGTTACCATTGGGTTAACTGTGTACACAATTACATTGCTTTTAGCCGTATTGGCTGCAAGGCAGCCTGCGTTGCTGGTTACCACCACCCAAACGCTGTCGCTGTTTTTAAGCAGGCTGTCGCTGTAGGTGCCGGTGCTGTTGGCCGCAACATTTATGTTGTTTTTATACCAGGTATACGCAGGTGCTGTGCCGCCGTTTACAGGCGTTGCTGTAAAGGTTATTTTGGTACCCGCGCATATTGGACTGGCTTTGCTGGTTGCCACGCTTACCGATGGTGTTACCGGCGTACAGAACACAAACCCGTTATAGGTTGCTGTGCCGCCCACGGTGGTAACTTTAACTGCAATGGTGCCGTTGGTGCCGCTGGCCGGTG
>CAZRDD010000642.1:0-2995 GCA_964598675.1 uncultured Parafilimonas sp. | reverse complement strand
CTTTCCAATGATTTACCTGACTACAATTTTGATAAGTCCATACCCACCACCGTTTTTACGCAAACGGGCAACAATAGGCCGGAAATTGTTCCGCATGAAAGCTTCGACCATCCTTTTGTACACGATTATTACAATGGAATAACAAAAGCCGAAGCTGAACGAAGAATACAAAGAGCATTGAATGATGAGCCCAAAAAGGAGCAGGCCCCCATTACAAAAAAGCCTTGGTGGAAGCTTTGGTAAACTTACTGGTTTGAAGAATTCCCACACTGCGGCACAGTTGTTGAAGTACCTTTGCTGCAAACACCACAGGTTATGAAAAACAGGGATTCAGGCATACTGTACGCGCTTTTAGGGGTATATACCCTTATGGTAAGCTGGTATTACAACCACTCGTTTGTGCTGCTTATCATCCATTGGATATTCTGGCCCATATACCTTGTGTACGAGCTGCTGATTGGCCATTTGGCACATGATATGTGGAAAACCATCCCGCAATCGTATTTTAAGTAAACCATTAAAACGTTGCTGCAGCTTAAGCTGGCAAAAAAATGTATTATTACATTTTCTACGTGTTTATGGCAACATACATTATACAAACCAGCCGCCTGGGCCTGCGCCAATGGACCAACGATGATATACCCCCGTTTGTGGAAATGAACCGCGATACCAATGTTATGCGCTATTTTCCCGCACTGTTAACGGAGGAAGAAACCCAGGCAATGGTGCAGCGCATACAAACAAGCTTTGTAACCAATGGCTTTGGCCTGTATGCAGTTGAGGTAAAGAGCACTAATGAGTTTATTGGTTTTACCGGCTTTTCCATACCCCGCTTCCAAAGTTTTTTTACCCCCTGTGTTGAAATTGGCTGGCGGCTTAAACACAGCGCCTGGGGCCAGGGCTACGCTACTGAAGCCGCCAAAGCCTGCCTGCAATATAGTTTTAACAAGCTGGGCTTTGATAAGGTTTATTCATTTACAGCTTCGGTTAACACCCCATCGGAGAACGTAATGAAAAAAGCGGGGATGATTAAAGCGGGAGAATTTAACCATCCCTTGCTTGCCCCAGGCAGTGTGCTTTGCAGCCATGTGCTGTATGCCATTGAAAAACCCTGATGGCAAGCCCTGTAGCATCACAGTAACTCAAGTAAAAAATCAAATACAAAACAGCCTTTTCAAACGCAACCCGCATTTTCCGTTATCTTTAAACCCTTTGTTTAACTGCTGTACCTGTACAGGTTGGCACCCATTAATTCAACTGCCGTATGTTTAACAATTACGTAAAAGCCGCATTGCGCAACCTTAAAAAAAACGCCCGCTTTACCCTTATCAGCGTATTGGGCCTTGCCATTGCCACAGGGGCTTTTATTATTTTAATAAACTACGCCAATATTGAAAACAACTACGACAGTTTTCATGCAGACAATGCGAGCATTTACAGGGTGGAAGCCTATTTTTCCAAAGCGGGGGTAGTTACTGATTCGTGGGTTACCAGCTCCTTCGGTTACGGCCCGGCCATGAAAAAAGACTTTCCCGAGATAAAGGATTTTACCCGCATCAACAATTACGACTGCGAGCGCATGGTGAGGTACAAAAACATCATTCACCGGGAGCCGAGGGTAGTGTTTGCCGACTCCAATTTCTTCTCCTTCTTCCCGGCCTTTAAGCTCACCCAGGGCGATGCCGCCACGGTGCTTAAAGAACCTAATACGGTGGTACTGTCAGCAACTGCGGCTAAAAAATATTTTGGCAGCAGCAACCCGGTGGGCCAGTGGCTGGATATTACCACGCAGCTATCAGCCTACCACTGTATTGTTACCGGCGTTTTTGAAGACTTTCCGGTGCAGTCGCACATACACCTAAACATGATGATGTCGTACGCCAGCACACAGCCCTGGCAACGCGAAACCTGGTACATGCACGAGGCTTACACCTACGTAAAAGTAAACAGCCCGGCAGAGGCGGCAATGGTGGAACAGAAATTTCCGCAGCTTGCAGAAAAATACAAAAGCGAGCCAGCCCTTAAGGAAAAACTGTGGGGCGTTAACCTGGTGCCGCTGCGCTCCATCCATTTAAATGCATTTAAACCGTATGAACGCGAGGCCAAAGGCAACCGTAAATCCGTTGGCTTTATCAGTGTTATTGCGTGGATTATTTTAATTGTAGGCTGGGTAAACTTCATCAATACCCTTGTTTCAAAAACCATTGAAAGGGCGGGCGAAATTGGCATACGCAAAATTGCCGGGGCCAGCAGTTACCATATTTTCATCCACTTTTTGGCGGAGTCATTCATCATTAACCTGTTTGCCCTGTGCCTGTTCTTCCTGTTTATGCTTGCCTGTATGCCCCTGCTGGAGGGGCTTTCGGCAGAAACGTTGTTCCTGCACTTTTGGCAACGCCCGTTTGTATGGCAGCTTATTTCGTTTACTTTTTTGGCGGGCATATCCATCACCTCCGTTATACCCTGGCTAATTTTAAAAAGCATTAATACGGCGGCGGTGCTAAAAAACAAAGTAACCTTTACCGGAGGGTTGGGCAAAATACCCCGGCTGGCGTTGATTGTTTTTCAATTTTTTGCGGCCATTGTACTTATTGTAACCACCGCCACCGTGCGCAAACAAATAAGTTACATGCGCCAGGTTGACCTTGGCATTGGTGTGGAGCAAACGCTGGTGTTTAAAACGCCTGCACAAACCAGTAATTACGATGCTAAACTGGATGCCCTTTTGCAAACGCTTAAAGGCTTTAGCGGCGTGCAGGCGGTAACAGCCTCCAGCACCATACCGGGCAGAAGCGAGCCCTTTGTAATGTCTCACACGCGGGACAATGACCCGCTGAAAGTTACCCGCCTGTGCGATATGCTGCGTGTTGATTACGACTTTATACCCGCCTACAAGCTTACCCTTATCAAAGGGCGCAACTTTGCCCGCAACAGGCCTGCCGATAAAGAAACAGCGGTAGTGTTAACGGAGAATGCCATGCAGTTGTTGGGTTGT
>CAZRDD010000641.1:0-2996 GCA_964598675.1 uncultured Parafilimonas sp. | reverse complement strand
AGCAGGGATATTACCATTACGGCTTACATAAGCCTGCTTGATAAAGAATATCGCCAGGTGTTTAGCCCATCGGTACGAACAGTACATATAAGCAGGCTGGAAGAGGAAGTAGATTACCTGGCAAGGGTTGCAGAGCGCAGGCTGGGCGAAATGATAAAAAACGAGCAGTACGAGCAGGGGGCTGTTTTACAGGATGCTGTTAACCAGCTTGGGCAAATAAGCAGGCAGTTAAAAAAGCTGAAAGAGGACGATGTTACCGATGCAAAATACCAGCTTGACGACCAAAAGCGCAAACTGGCATTGGTAATTGATGCCGCTGGCAAAGAACAGCGTGTATTAAAACTGAAGGAAGAATATTATTGGTTTAGAGAAAATTGCAAATGGCTTCTATCTAAAATTAGCAACCCGCCGCTGCATAAAAAATTTGATGATATTACAGCCGCCGAAAATGAATGGCTGGCCAATAATGGGGCTAATTACATAAAACGAAAAATTGACGAACTGCGCGAACTAAGTTGGCAGATACGCCGTAAGGATGTTGAATATGTAACACAGTTGTACCTGTATTATGCCACAAAGGATGACCGGGAATACAAGGATGTTAAAAAAGCAGCAATGCTTAAAAAACGCGGCGATGAAGCACTGGAGCGTAAAAATGCTGATGAAATTACCGGTATTATTTACCAACTGTACGACCTGCTGATTGACAAGGGTGATGAAGAGCCCCTTGAAGGCACTGGCTTAAGGGGGTAATTTTTATATTACCGTTGGCTGCCCGGCAGGTGGTTGCTTTTAGGCGTTTGTTGTGTGGGTGTTGGCAGCTCCTGCTGCGGTGGGGGTACTTCAGTTTTTAGATATACGGTATCGCCTGGCTTAGCTTTCTGTAGCTTTTCTTTTATCGAATCAAAGAAAGCAGGGTTGTACGGAGTGTTCATGTAAGCAGGGGTATCCGTGCTGTCGTCATTTACAGCATTGCATATGGCTACAACTGCAACTATCAGCACATATATAACCGATAAGGGCCGCCTTCTTATATTATATGGAAATCTGCTTTTCTTATCAGCCTTACGGTTTAGCCCCTCCATTTCAACATGCTTGGCAACAATATCTGTCCTGGCCTCGTCCGATACTACCAGCAGCAGGGCATTTTCCACCATAGTGGTGCCACGGCTTCGGCTTATTTTGTTATACACGTAAACGGCGCAGTGCATGGTAACCCGTGCGTATTCATCCATAAACGGGTAAAACCGCTGCTCCGGCAGCCGTTTAAGCATAGAAATGTACCTGAAACCAACAAGAGGTTCAATATATTCCCAGCCGTTGGCACCCTTTTTTTGCCGGAAAGCGTATAAGTTGTCAAGTTTTTTGTGCAGTATTTCTTCAACAAAGTTCCAGGCCTCTGCGGTGTAATAGGCGTTCATTAACAGTGGATAAGCCATCAGTAAAGCCCATTTCTCATCCTTCATCTGTGTAAGGCATTCTTTAGCAATGCTGGTGAACGGGGTGAAGAAATATGGGCTTAGCCATTCAATAAAAGCGCTATCGTGGTATAAGGGGTTATTTGCAGGCTTTTCTTTATTTTTTAAGGTGTTGTTTTCAAGAAAGTTTAGCAAGGCGGCATCGGCTGCAATTGTTATATGGCAGTGCAGGTTATCGTCCTTTTGCAGGGTGTCAAAAAAAACAATTATGTCGTTTTTGGTTAAAGCACGTCCATTTAACACAACTGCCTCCCCACCATTAAGCTCAAGTTCAGCCAGCATTTTCTTTTTGGCCAGGGTAAGGGTTTTCCTGTCCAGTATGTGCGTATAAGGCAAATCTATAAGTGCAAGGGGGGATATGTATTGCATTTGCTGGTTGGTTTAAAAATGGTTTTGTTGCCCGGGTGCTTTGTTTACCTGCTGTTTTTGATGGGTGGTATCAGTAATATAAACCTGCAGCTTGTTTACGAGTGGTGCAGAGTGGGAGTTTGATGCGCAAGTGGCCGCTTTAATAACAATAATCAGAACGGTTATAATTATCCTGATGGTACTCCAGTTGCTGGTGCCGCCGTCGCTGCTGCTACCCCCAGCAGTTCTGCCTATAACCAGTTTCATTTCTGCCTCTTTTTTGGCAACAGCATCTTTTACGTCCTGGGAGTAAACAAGTGTCATGGCATTATCTATATACACCAATGCCATATTTCTCATACCCTTCATAAATATGCGTACCGCTGCATTCATCATAATATAGGCATAGTGGTCCCAAAAGTTGCTAAACCTTTCGGCGGGCAGTTTGCGCATCATTTTTACGTAGCGTATATCGCACAACAGCGATACCAGGTTTTCATCAATCTCCTCTTCGGCTTTTTCTGCTTCTTCCAGCCTGCCCATATCAACCAGCAATTCCTTTTCAAAATAATCCCAGGCCTGGTCTTGGTAATAGCTGGTTAGTAAAATGGGGTTTGCAAATAAAGTGATCCATACATTTTCATCTAAAATGGTCAGGCTGTTGTAGCCTAGCCGGGTAAATGACTCGTAGTAGTATGGGCTTATCCACTCTAAAAAAGCAGGGTCTTTATACATTTCCTCTTTTTTAAACCAGTCGCCAAACTGTAATTCATTCTTTTCCAAAAAGTTAAGCAAAACGGGGTCGTTTGCAATGGCTACGTGGTACGTAAGGTCTGTGCTTTGCTGCAGGGTGTCAAAAAAAACAAGAATGTCATTTTTAGTAAGTTCTCTGCCATTAACAGTAACGCTGTCGTTGCCGGTCAATTCCAGCTCAGCCAGCATTTTCTTTTTAGCAAGCAGCAAACTTTTTTTATCAAGTGCACTGTCTTCAAGGGTGCCGGTAAGGGATAAGGGTGAAATATACTGCATGCTTTTAAACGCTTTTTATTGATGAATACAATATTAGTAATTGGCGGTAAGTTTTTAAATTTTTATGCTGCCAAACTAAACAAATGCTCCCGTTTTATTTTTAAGCAAGTTGCAGCCGCCTAGTAAATGCCGGGGCTTGCT
>CAZRDD010000640.1:0-3015 GCA_964598675.1 uncultured Parafilimonas sp. | reverse complement strand
GTATCGGCACCAGGCATTTTAAAACCGCCGGGGGGCATTTTAAAAGGTGCGCCGCCTACGTGGTGCGATGCCCAGGTAAGCCCCGAATCTTTAGCCAGTTGTGCAAACTCCTTTGGTTTAAGGCCATAGTAGCCGCCCTTCATGCTAAAGGCCGATTCAATTTCTTTATAACCTACGCCTGCAATGGCTTTTAGGGTGCCGGGCACATCCTTATCAATAGAGGTGAAAAAGGTAAACAACTGCACCCCAACGGCATGTTGTTTTTTTTCGGCAAAGATGGAGGCCCCTGCTTTGCCAGACAGTGCCAGGCTGCCTAAGGCAAAAGCGCCCGTTTGTTTAAGAAAATTTCTTCTGTTGTGCATATCGTTTGTTTTTTGGTTTTATAAAATGCTATATAAAAGCCGCCGCAACAACTGTGCGGCGGCTTTTAACTGCTATGGATTTGGTTTTGGATCGGCCATTTTTACATTATTGAACTTTATATTGGTAAGCGACAGCAATGGCGATGCTGGTTTAGCTGCTGCGTTTTTAAATACAAAGTATATGTCGTGTTCGGCAGCAATATCCTTAATATCAACCTTAATACCCGGCCTGTTAAACAGGGCTGCAAGGTTAAAGGCTGCTGGTTTTTTGGGTGCAGCCGCAGGTGCTTTGGCCGGTGCCGGAGCGGCAGGTGGTGCACCTGGTTTTGCACTTGCGCCAGGTTTGGTACCACCCGCATTTTGTGTGGCGTTGGCGGCATTCATTAATGCGGCAAATGGGTTTACAGCTTTAACTTCTGTTTGGCCTATCAGTTCGCCGGTAGGCGCATCAAGGTGTATTTCAATAGTGCCGCCGCTAAAACCCTGCGATGGGTTGGCCGATGCAAAAAGCTCCAGTTGTTTAACGCCCGTAAGGTCAATGCCCTTGTAGCCAATATAACCGTTATTTTTTGGTAACACTGCCAGCGATACCGCAAACATGGTTTGCATTTTGGTATCGGCATTATTTATAACATCGGCTGCGCCGGGGTTTAAATTAGGGCTGTGCAGTAGTTTTACGGCTTCGGTGGTAAGTACGGGGGCTGGTGCTGCGCCTTTATCGGTATAGGCGGCACGCACAATTACGGTGCCTTTGCCATTATCGCCAGCAGGCACGGCCGCAGTATAACTGCCTTTTAATGGCAGGGTGCTTATGTTTTTATCCCTTATGCTTAAAATGTAGTTTACAATAGTATGCGCATCGTTCAGGCTTATGGCCGGGTGTGCAGGCATGGTTACAGTACCCCAAACGCCGGTACCGCCGCCCCTTATTTTTTTAGGCAGGCTATCCAGCGCCCAGGCAAACTTGTCTTTATACTTATCTGCTATTTCAACAAACTCCGGCCCAACGGATTTACTATCCGGGTTGTGGCAGTTTTTACAATCGCTTTTGCGCATAATGGCCTGTGCTACGGCAAAGCGTGTACTGGCATCAACACTACGCTGTTGCTGTGCCACCTCTGCATAGTCAAACCCTTCTGAGGCGTAATCAATACTTACAGCCACCTGTTTGGGGTCAACCGTACCATCTTCTTTATCGGTAACGGCTACATCGTAGGTAAACTGCTGGCCGGGGAAGAAGAAGCTTTTGTTGCCGGTAAGCGTTAAGGCCACTTTTGGCGGCTCATTACCTGCTACAATGCTGATGGTTTTGCTGTTTTTTGCGCCGGAGGGATCGCTTACGGTAAGGGTTGCATTGTACGTACCCGGTTGTGCAAGTGTTAACGATGGATTGGCCTCCTTAAATGTTTGTGCGGCACCGCCTGCGGCAGGGGCTACTTTCCAATCGTACTGCAGGCTATCGCCATCATAATCAACCGTTCCTTTTGAGGAGAGGTCTACTTTAAAAGGTACTGCGCCGCCATTGGCACTGGCCGATGCGGCTACAATGGGCGTTCTGTTGCCTGCATTATATTCAATACGCACCAGTTTGGCGTTATCGCTTTTTCTAAACCAGTTGCTGCCGTACTCCAAAACGTACAGGTCGCCATCGGGGCCAAATTTTATATCAATCGGTTCGATGGGCTGGTAGGAGGGGAGGAAGCGCTCCATGGATTGATAATCGCCGTTTTCGTTCATAGTAATGGCCATTATCCAGCCGCGCGATAGGTCGGCCGCAAGCCATTTACCTTCGTAGTAAGCGGGAAAGGGGCGTTTGGCTCCTTCAAAATTGGCCTGGCGGTACACGGGGCCACCATCGGCGCAACGGCTGCCGGTGCCCACCAGCGGAAATTTCTCCGATACGCCGTAAGGGTACGATATAAAAGCGGGCTGTGCAGGCGGCAACTCTTTTAAGCCGGTGTTGTTAACAGAGTTGTTGATGGGGTGCTGAGGGTCTTTGCCTTCATGCACGCTGTCGTTGGTATAATCGTAAAAAGGATAGGCCACGTTTTCGCCAATAAAATAAGGCCATCCAAAATTGCCTGCTTTACGGGCCTGGTTAAGTTCATCTTTACCGGCGCGGGTGGTTTTGGTGTCTTCGGTGGCATCGGGGCCTACTTCGCCCCAGTACAAATAACCTGTTTTGCTGTCAACCGATGGCCTCCAGGGGTTACGGTCGCCCATTACATAAATTTCGGGCCTTGTTTTAGCGGTGCCTTTGGCAAAAAGGTTGCCATCGGGTATGCTGTAGGTGCCATCTTTCTCGGGGTGTATGCGCAGTATTTTACCACGCAGGTCGTTGGTGTTGCCGCTGCCGCGCTGGTCGTCCCAACTGCTGCGGTTAGGGCGCTCGTCCGTTTGCGATTTATCGGCCACGTTACCGGTATTGTTGCCCACGGTCAGGTACAGGTTGCCGTTTTTATCCCACGTCATACCGCCGCCGGTATGGCAGCAAACTTCCCGTTGGGTGGGTATCTCCAGCAGCACTTTTTCTGAGCCTGCAATAAGCTTGTCATCCCTAAGTTCCCAGCGGCTTAACACATCTTTTTTTTCGGTGGGGTGTGCGTAAAACAAATAGGCCCAATGGTTTTCGTCAAATTTAGGGTCAATGGTA
>CAZRDD010000639.1:0-3018 GCA_964598675.1 uncultured Parafilimonas sp. | reverse complement strand
GCGATTATGAAAAGGAGCTTAAACAAAGGCTTGCACCGTTTACTGATGTGCCGGTGATATTTATATCGGTAATAGAGAAAACCCGCATATTTAAGGCTATTGAAACAGCCCTGGAAGTGTACGAGAACAAAAGCCGTAAAATTAGCACCAGCAAGCTTAACGATGTTATGCTGAAGGCTGTTGAAAGCTATCACGCACCGGTGGTACGCGGCCATACGGTTAAAATTAAGTATATCACCCAGTTGCCTACACATGTGCCTTCCTTTGCGTTTTTTAGTAATTTTCCCGATGATATTAAAACGCCGTATAAAAACTACCTGGAAAACCAGTTGCGCGCCAATTTTAATTTTAAAGGGGTGCCGGTAAGGATATTTTTCAGGAAGAAGTAGCAAGGTTGAGAACGCCCATATCGTATAACGGGTACTTTTAAAATATTGGAGGATATTTATAAAACAGCTAAAGTGGTTAATAACGCTTTAGCTGTTTTTGTTTTATATCTTCAGTATCGCCGGGTAATTTTACCTGCCCGCTGCCCAAAAAATGGCATTCTTAAAAATGGTGGTATAAGCAGCGTTATCAAACAGCGTTGGGGAATGGCCCATAAAAATGTAGACGTTCCTTGCAGGCACATGCTCGTTTGTCCAAATAACGGGGTGGTCGCCCATGGTAATAGTGGATGACGGCTTGTAACTCTTCTCATCCACACTTGCTATAACATGCACATTGGGCCTGGGGGATGCATCGTATGTATACCATTCATCTTTGGCTATGGTAAATAATGGCGGCACACCTTTCATTACCGGGTGGCTTGCTTCTTCGTTGTGTACGGTGGCCTCAGCAAATTCCGCAATATAGTTTTTCCAGCGTATGCTGCCCATAAACTGGTAAAACCACTGCCACATGGGGTACCCGTCAAACTCACCCAGCAGCGTAGCATGGTGAAATCCAATCCATCCACCCCTGCCTTTTTCTATATATTTCTCAAAAGCTTTTACAGCAGTATCAGTCCAGGCATAAGGGGGGTAATCCAATTGTATAAATAATTGGTAAACGGCCAGCGAGCTATCGTTTATGGTTTGGGTGTTGTTAATGTAATCAACTGTAAAGCCACTGTCGGCAGCAAGTTTGTCAAGCCACAGGCTGGCTGCCCTGGAGTATTCCACGTGGTGCCCGCCATTCTCATATAATGCCAGTACGCGCAATGCCGGTTTGCCGGTTGTATATGCCTGTGCTGCCGCAGTATTGGCACAATTGGCAGCAATAAATAACAGGCAAAAAAACGCCGCCCTACGTAGCATGACTATATTGGTTTGCTTTTGTAAAATGTGTTATTCCTCCCCGCTGGCTATTTTTTCTCCGGTATCGGGTTGTATAATCAGCTTTTTAGGGTGTATCATCTCTTTTTCATCGCCCAAAATCAACCCCCAGGGCTTAAGGCTTTCTATACGGTCAAATATAATTTTTGCAATGGCTATTACCGGTATGGCCAAAAACATGCCCGGTATACCCCACAGCATTTCGCCAATTACTGCCCCTAGTATGGTAATCAGTGCATTGATGCGCACTTTTGAGCCCACAATGGCAGGAAAGAGTAAATTACTGTCAATTACGTGTATACCAAGAATAATAATGGCTACAAACAATATGGTGCTGGCGGCTGTTGCTGTGGCAAATGTGATGAGTACACTTATTATCAGGGCGGTAAATATACCAATGTAGGGTATTACGTTAAACAACCCCGCAATAAGGCCCAGCAGTATGGCATATTTGGCCCCCAGTATCAGCAGCGCCGTGGAGGTGGCAGTAGCTACCACCAGCATTTCAATAAACAGGCCTACTATATAGTTGCGTATAATAGCCTGTACATTTCTTATGATGTCGTATACAATAACCGAGTTTTCCTCCTTAAATACGGCCACTAAAAACTTTACAATAAGCCTGCGGTAGTACAAAAGAAAAAAGGTATCTATCATTATGAAAACGAGAAAAAACATGATGGAGGATATAGACTGCACCAGGCCCGACAAAACAACTGTGCCGGTTGATATAAAGCTGCTGGCAGCATCGTTAATATAGGTTTGTTGTTTTTTTATGTTAACGTGAAAAGTGGAGGCTACCCAATGCTGCAGGTTGTTGGTAGCAAGGGTAAGCTGTTTGTTAAACATGGGCCAGTCATCTGCCAGGTTGCTTATTTGGTAGCCTACCTCATAAAATATAAAGGTTATGCTGGCAATAAGCATTAGTACCGACAGCATGGCCGCAGCGCCGCGTGGCAGTTTTAATTTTACCTCAAAAAAATTAGCCAATGGCAAAAGCAGCATTGCAAACAACATGGAAAAGAGCAGCGGTGCAAGTATTTTTTGCCCCAATATGGCAATATAAGCACTGGCAATAAGGCTTACCAGCACCAGGGCCAATTTAATATAAAAGGGTACAGGCTGTGTTTTTACTGCAGGCATAATAATTAAATTATATGCAATTTATGGTAAAAAATACAGCTTGGTGCAATTGGGGCTGTTACAGGGTGTTTATTGGCTATGCTAAACCCGGCACGCTGGTTTGCAGTTGTAACTATTGCCAAAAGTGCAACAATGCACAGGGGGCGGCTAAATATGGTCAACAGGTATGGTTATTTTGCTTTCTACCATGTTGCCTTCAATGTTTTTTATTTCAAATACACCGCTTACACCGTAAAGTAGTTTAAGGCGGTTGTGTGTGCTGGCTATGCCAAAACCATCGGGGCTGGTACTGGCTTCAAGCCTGCCTGTATTTTGCACAGAAAGCTCATAATGGTCTTTGTTATAATCTGAGATGATTCTTATCATCCCTCCATCCACATGCTTGCTAATGCCGTGTTTAATGGCGTTTTCCACCATAATCTGCAGCATCATGGGCGGCACCTGCTGGTCAAGGGTGTCTTCATCAATCTCGTATTCCACCTTCAGCCTTTCCTCAAAGCGTATGTATTCAAGTTCAAGGTAATCTTTCACCAGGTTAAGTTCCCTTTCCAATGGGGCT
>CAZRDD010000638.1:0-3018 GCA_964598675.1 uncultured Parafilimonas sp. | reverse complement strand
AAACTAAGCACCGGTTTTTTTAATAATATCAGGTAACGTATATGTTACTATTTATTTGCTGGAGGAGGAGGTGGTGGTGGAGTACCGCCTGGGCCGCCATGTGGTGCTTCAGGTGCAACAACACTTTCAGGGTGTGGTGTGCCATGATGACAAGTAACGCAGGTAACTGCATTAATTGTATCGGGCCTTGCAGAACCTGCCCAGTTAAAATATTTTGCATTTATTTCGCTGGTCATGGTCAACATGTGCCGGGCTGCCTCTTTAGTATCCTTGTCATCGCTGGCAAAATCAGGCCATTTTTGATTGGGGTCTTTGGATTTTGCATGGCAAAAATCGCAATGAACCCCCAACGCTTTATTAAAAAAGTGCATTACGTGTTCCAGGCTGTCTTTGCTTATATCTTTAGGCAATACTTTTAGATTCTTAAATCCTTCTTGTTTGCCATCAGGTTTATGTGCGGCAACGCCCAACATAACTATGGCCGCCATACACAAAAACACAGTAATTTTTTTTCTGTTTTCCTTTAACATGAGAATGTTTTGATTAGATCGTTAGATGATTGGTTATGGTTTATTACCGCATGAAATTGCGGTATTTTGTTCAATTAAAAAAATATTTTCACCCGAAAACTTGCCAGTTTCATCGATATGTTGTCTCGTTTTTTTGGGTTTACACCCGGTGGGTTTCAATTTGGTGTAATGTTTGATGCTTTGTAGCTAAAGTGGTAAAAAAAAAGCAGCCATACCCAGGTAATAATTAGCCGCTGATATTTAGTAAAAAAGCCTGTTTGCAAACATACAAACAGGCTTTTTTACTAAATGCGTGGGCATTAAACTGTTGCTTCTGCAGCAACATGGTTATAACTTGCTTTACTTGCAGCAATTAGTTTTAGTACACGTGCGCGTACATCGTCGCTTAAACCTTCGGCCTGGTTTTGAATAACTTCTTTGAGTTCGTCTAACTCGTCTGAAGCTTTGCCAGCCAGCCTTAGTAATTTGTTTTTCATCTTGTCAGATGTTTCGGCAATTTTTTTTCTTGTTTCAACGCCAGATGCTGGTGCTGTAAGAAGGCCAATAACTGCCCCTGCTGCGATACCTGCTGCTACTGCGATTATTACTTTTTGAGTGCTCATAGTTTTAATGTTTTAGGTTAACAATAATATATCTGTCATTATTCAATAACCTTGCCAAAACAGGATGTTTAGCACATTAAAAAAGTAACCGGCATGTTAAAATAGTCAGAATAGCCAAATGCCTTCCCTCGCTTTCTTGAAAGCAGTTTTTCTGCAAAAGTGTAAAGCCAGCTTAGTCAATATCGGTGGAATAATGTATTCCTGCAATTTTTCTAATGGCATCAAGAGTTTCAATCAGTTCAATTGAATCCTGGTGGCTCATCACCGGGCTTTCTTTTAAACCCAGCCTCAGGCATTCGCCCGCATGCCTTGCCTCGTACTGGTAACCATAACCTTCACTGTCTTTTTCCACTGCAACCGGCTCCGGTGTATTTTCGCCTGTTTTTGTAAATTCAACATTGCAGGTAAGGTTATGAAACCGGTTTGTCATGCGTATTCTGCCATTACGGCCTGTAATATCTGCTTCAACGGCAGTATCACCGGCAATGGTGCTGAAAAGCTGTGCAATTGCCCCATTTTTATATGTAAAAGTAATGGAACATTGTTCATCCACACCTGTAGGGGCTGGGGTCATATCCGCCTGTATAAAATCGGGTTTGCCCAGCAGGCTTAAGGCTAAAAACACCGGGTATATGCCAATATCCATCAGGGAGCCTCCACCCAAAGCGGGGTCGTACAAACGTCCCGGGTTGGGGTAGATGGCTGTAAAACCAAAGTCGCCCCGTATGCTGGTTATTTCGCCAGTTTTGCCTTCCTGTATCATCTCCTTCACCTTAATAAACTGTGGCAGAAATTTTGTCCATAAGGCTTCCATCAAAAAAATATTCTTTTCCCGGGCGGTTTGCAGCATTTCTTTAACCTGTGATGCGTTCATGGCAAAAGGCTTCTCACATAGCACAGCTTTGTTATGCTGCAGGCATAGCAGGGTATTTTCGTAATGAAAATTATGCGGAGTGGCTACATATATAATATCAACTTCGGGGTTTTGTACCAATGCTTCATAACTGTTGTGGCGGTGGGTAATGCCAAATTCATCGGCAAATGCATTGGCGGTGTCAATACTGCGCGAGCCTACAGCTGTTAATTGCGCATCTTCAACTAAACGAAGGTCGTTGGCAAATTTGCGGGCAATGCGGCCTGCGCCTAAAATACCCCATTTTATAATTTGTGGCATGCAAAAATTTTGGTACAAGATAAAACTAAATGGCAAAGAGTGCGAAAACTTTGGTGTACTAACAAAAAAAGCCCCCTGCAGGCAGGGGGCTTGTAAACCTTTTTTGGGGATATTAGTTCCACAGTGTGGCACGCCTTGACTGCGAGCTGCGTTTCAATTTTTGAATGCTCCAAAGGCTGGCCGCTGCAAATGTATTTTTATTGGTTGCTTTGTTTGTATCAACACCTGTGGCCACTGTTTCTTTTACCTGGTTAACTAAATTCCTCAATTCTTCATTCTCCATATCAATTATGGAATTGGTAACATTGTTGTTCATAATGCTTCTTTTTGTCCTTTTAATAAAACTCTTCTGTGGCAAACAACAATAGTCTTAAGACACGTTAGCGAAGTATCAGATGGTAATCAACTCGTCGTTGAGGAGGATTATAATTATAGTTCCTTATTGCGGCGCAAATATACAACGGTTATTGTTACCAGCCAAATATGTAAAGCCTTGTTGTGATAGATGGATTTTTGGAATGATAGATGGTATTTTGCTGAACACCCTTAAAACAGGTTGTTTCAGCGGGTGTAACAGTACTTATGTATTTTTATTTTTAACATATTGTATGAAACATTTTATGGTGATATTATAGACATATGCAAGTAACTGACCGGTTGATTTAATTTTATTCAACATGAATGATGAAAAATTAGAAAGCAAAAAAGAGCA
>CAZRDD010000637.1:0-3032 GCA_964598675.1 uncultured Parafilimonas sp. | reverse complement strand
ATAAGAAAGAAAGGCGTGTGATTTTTTCTGTTTGGGATGCCGGTAATGAAGCGGAGGACCGGAGCAAGGTAGCCGATACCAATAAGGTAAAACTCATTGCCAAAGGCGATGGCGTAATTGCCACAGATTTTGGCAACGAAGGCACTGGCGGGCATAGCCACTGGGTTTACCCCTGGAAAGCCGATACCACCTACCGGTTTTATGTAACTGCTTTGCCAGACAGTGCTACAAAATCCACCACCTACAGCGGTTATTTTTACGCACCTGAGTTAAAAGCCTGGAAATTTATTGCCAGCTTCCGTGCACCGCGCGATGGAGCAAACCTGCACCACCTGTATTCCTTCCTGGAAGATTTTGTTGGGGTTAACGGGCAGCAGCCACGCAAAGGTTATTATGGCAATGCCTGGGTAAGGGATGAAGATAACAAGTGGTGGGAGCTTGCAAAAGCCACCTTTTCCTGCGATGCTACCGGCAGGGCAGGGGACAGGACTGATTTTGGCGGTGGCAGCGAAAACAACAAGCGTTTTTATTTGTGGAATGGCGGGTTTACACCAGCCAATGCAAAATATGGCGACGTGTTTTTACGGGATACTACCGGTAAAAGCCCTGTGGTAAACTTATACCACCATGCTGACAGCCTGTTACAGGCTAAAACCGATATTGCTCTTATTAAAAAGGCTGTAAAACAAGGAGTGATTGATACCACAGGCTCAATAAACGGTGTTTACTACCAGGTAGTAAAAGAAGGTACAGGCCGTAAGGTAAAGGTAACAGATACTGTGTCCGTTTTTTACAAAGGCTGGCTGCTGAATGGCGGTGTGTTTGATTCTACTCAAACGGAACCCGCGCGTTTTCCGCTTAACAGATTGATAAAGGGCTGGCAAAACGGTTTGGTAGCCTGCAAAACCGGTGGCAAAATACGGCTGATTATTCCTTCGGGACTTGCATATTCCATTCGCAGCCGCGCTTTTACCATACCTCCAAACAGTATACTGGTGTTTGATGTGGAGGTGGTTGATGCAAAAGAAGCCGAAAAGCCTCTACCGTAGCGAAGAGAGGCCCCCGTCAACGCCAAATACCTGCCCGGTAATCCAGGTAGCATTGTCTGATAAAAGAAAGGTGGTTATCGCTGCCATATCATCAGTAGTGCCCACACGGTTTAACGGGTGCCTTTTAGCGGAAGCCTCCACTTTTTCAGGTGTACTCAGCAGGTTCTTTGCCAGTGGCGTATCGGTAAGCGAAGGGGCAACCACATTTACTTTTATTTGCGCAGGTGCCAGTTCTGCCGCAAGTGATTTTGCCAGGCCTTCAACGGCAGCCTTTGATGCAGCAACCGAGCTATGAAAAGCCATGCCGGTTTTGGCTGCTACAGTGCTAAACATTACAATGCTGCTGCCATTGGCCTTTTTAAGCCGTGGAAGACAATATTGTATTACCTGCACGGCTCCAAGTACATTCACCCTAAAGTCGTTGATGAAATCATTCTCTGTAAGCCTTGTAAAAGGTTTCAGGTTAATGGTGCCGGGGCAATACACCAGCCCGTGCAGTTCTTCCGGCAGTTGTTGCAAATCGCCAGGCAGGCCGGTTGTTACATCCAATATAAAATTATGGGTACTGAGGGCTGCTAGTTCTGGCGTTATAGTTCGTGAAGCAGTATAAACATTATACGTTGCCGATAGTAGCTGTGCGGTGCGCAGGCCAATACCTTTACTGGCTCCTATTATTAAAATATTTTTCATTCTGTTGTACGTGTTAATGGTATGTATATTGCCGTTATATGTGCGGCTAACCATTTCATTACAACAACGTTTAAACGTTGGTTTGGTTTAATATTGCTGAAAAAGCTTAGGGGCAGATGAACGGGTTTATAACCGTAGTTTCATGATGGTAGCGGTAACAACTGAAAAAAGTACAACCAATACCCAAAGCGCGCCGCGCCTGGTTTTTCTGTCAATATTTTTGTTTCGTTGTGTGTCGTACAGTGCCCACACCAATGCTAACGACAAAATAGCCCCTGAGATACCCACAATAATTTTATTGTTTACGGCATACACGCATATCATTAACCCTACTACAACAAGCGAAATAAGCAGGTTATAGCGCTGCACAAATGGCAGCATGTTTTTTTGTGAGATGGGTTGTATGCCTTGCAAAATCCCTTCCAATTCTTCAAGGCCCTCTAAAGTGGCAGGTATGTAAATAATATCGCCCCGGTTGGTACCATTAATTACCAGTTTGCCATTCGCAAGTTTTGAAATGGAGGTAATGCCAGCGTATGGTATTGTAACAGTGGGGGTATTTTGTTGCAGGCGTGTAATGGTTGAGCCATCAATAATGATGGTGTAGGAAAAGTAAAGTTCCCTAACCTGTTTTAGCGAGCGGCGAAAGGAGAATGTAAATATCACCAGTAAACCCAAAACAAGTAATGCACCAACCACAAGGTTGATGCCCCCATCATTTTTGTCAGGCTGGACAACAACAAGCAAACTGGCGGATACGCTAAAAATAGAAATAATGGCATACCGTATAAGGTTACGCTTTTTTACTGATGCAAAACCTTCGGGGCTCAATTTAAATTGCAGCATAATGAAAATAGTTGCCGCTAAATTACAAACAGCCATTGTAAAGTGGTAAAAATTTAGCAATGGCTGTTTGTGTACAAGGTTTATGCTGCTGGCTGCATACCAGTGGTAATGGCAATCCGGTTCCAGGCATTAATAGTTATAATGGCAAAAATTACTTCGGCCAGGTATTGCGTGCCCAATACACTGGCTGCTGTTTGGTAGGTTTCATCCTTTACATGGTTTGTAATAAGCGTAACTTCCTCCGTAAGGGCCAGTATGGCTTGCTCTTCTTTTGTAAAAAAAGGTGTATCGCGCCAGGCATTTAGGGCATAAATGCGTTGTTCGGTTTCCCCTTTGGCGCGGGCATCTTTGGTATGCATGTCAATGCAGTAGGCGCACCCGTTTATTTGCGAGGCCCTTATTTTAATAAGTTCTTTGTGTATGGGCGTAAGGCTGGTAGCCGCCAGG
>CAZRDD010000636.1:0-3041 GCA_964598675.1 uncultured Parafilimonas sp. | reverse complement strand
TTGGCCTCGATTACAAAATAAGCGGCGTACCCATAAACATTAGTGCAGACTGGCAGCCATCCTTCAACTTTATTGGCTACAACTATTTTGAAGGCGGCTGGGGCGGCATAGGTATACGTTATACCTTTTAAACAGCACAGCTCCACATATACACCGAATGCCACTGCTATAAAAAGGCAGTGGTTTTTTTATGTACCGGCTTCATGTTACCCCTGCATGGTATAGCACCAGCCGCCTGCCAGCATAAAACGGCAGCATTGATAGTTAAACTTTTACTACTTTAGGCGCATGATACAGCAATGGCTGAACATTAGAACGCTATTTTTTTTAGTGGCAATAAGCATTGTTACCGGCACCATTTTTTACTCAAACTACCTGGCCAAAAAAATTGATGCTGATGAAACCCATAAAGTTGAAATTTGGGCGGAAGCACAACGAAGCATAGCCACCAGCACCGGCGACCAGGGCCTGCTGCTGGCCTCAAGCATATCCATAAGCAACAAGGATATACCCATTATTGAAACCGATGAACACGATAACATTAACCCCGGCAACTGCGTTAATTTAGACAGCGCCAAAATAAAAAACGACCCCGGTTATCTGCCCAGAATGCTGCGCCAGTTTAAACAGCAACACAAACCGCTGGTGTATGTTATTACCGATAAGCCCTACCGGGCCAACAAATACTATTATGGCCAAAGTGTATTACAGCAGCAGGTGCGGTATTACCCGCTGGTACAGCTTGTAATTATAAGCCTGTTTATTATTGTAGTAATAATAGCCCAGCGCACCAGCTTTTTAAGTACACAAAACCAGGTATGGGCAGGCATGGCCAAAGAAACTGCCCACCAGTTAGGCACGCCGCTTACCAGCCTTAAAGGTTGGGCCGAGGTGTTAAAAGAGGTGCGGGGTAATGAAAAAATTGTGCCTGAAATGGAAAAAGACATCAGCAGGCTTGAGCTGATTAGCGACCGCTTTGGTAAAATTGGCAGCCAACCACACCTGGATGAAAAAAATATTGTTGAGCAGGTGCGTAACATGATGGATTATATGCGCAAACGCGCCGGGGGCAAAGTTGAGTTTAAGCTTAATACACATGAAGAGGCATTTATACCGGCCATGATATCGCCACCGTTGTTCGACTGGGTGATTGAAAACCTTATTAAAAATGCCCTCGATGCCATGGAAGGGCATGGCAGCATTAGCATTACCATTGAGCATAGCGCCAAAACCGTTATTATTGATGTTACTGATACTGGCAAGGGCATTGCAGCAGCCAACCTTAACAAGGTATTTAAACCGGGCTTTACCACCAAAAAGCGTGGCTGGGGGCTGGGGCTAACACTAACCCGCCGTATTGCAGAACAATACCACAAGGGCAGGATATTTGTAAAATGGAGCGAGCCGGGCAAGGGTACCACCTTTAGGGTTGAATTGCCCGTTAAGGCAACCGGGGAGTAATAAGCGTGCAGCAATAAAAAAAATTGCCCAATACATTTTTAAACTGCTCAATCTCTTATTTTTGCATTCCTAAAATTTGCGGCGGTGGCGAAATTGGTAGACGCACTACTTTGAGGTGGTAGCGCCGCGAGGCGTGAGAGTTCGAATCTCTTCTGCCGCACTGCTGAGAAAATCAGTAACTTTTCTCAAGGGCTGTTCGTAATTGAGCAGCCCTTTTTCTTTCAGAACCAATAATTCATGCCAAAACAGAGGAAAATTTAAGCCACACAATTATCACCTACTACCCTCAAAAAAATTACGCCCAGTATTGATTTGTTAACCCAGGTGCATCAATAGCGGCTGCGGCAAGGATAGTTTTGTGTCATCATTTAAAACAAATCATTATGACAACGAAAATTTCTTACGCAATCGCATTTTTATTAGGCCTGGGAATGATTTTCCTGGGTGCCCGCTTCTTTTTCTCGCCTGAAGTAGCGACAGACGCATTCGGCATCCGCTTTAACGCCAATGGTGATTACTCCTTTCACCACATTAAAGGCATCCGGGACGTATTTTCCGGGATCTTGTTGTGCGCTTTGGTTTTGATGAAAGAACGCAGGGCACTGGGCGCGATGTTATTCGTGGCGACAATCATCCCTGTTTCTGATATGATTACTGTACTTGAGAAAAGTTATACCAGTGTGCAGCAAGCAATACCACACATCATAGCAACTATTATTTGTTCGGTGGTCGGCATTCTGTTATTAGCGGCCAAGCCTCAAATAAAAGTCTCATTAAAACAGCAGGAATCATTAAGCTGATCGGAAAAAAATTAAACATCAGGCGTAATTAAGAATTTAGGGCCCTGCTGATGAGGAAAAAGCAGAACACCACTTTATAGCGCATTAGCCTAAGCACAGGGCAAACCTTTTCAAGTTCGGCTTGCAAGCAGAAGGAGTTTGGATAGGCAATACACCTGGGTGGCAAACCAGGTGTTAGCATCCGCAAGCTGACATGTATTCTACTGACGGTACTTTTACAAATACTTCATTTAAGCCATTGCAGTTAGGCTATACGTTACCCCTTTTTCAATATTAAATACACAACGTGTTTTCATGTTGTGTATTTTCATGTTAAACCAGTTCAATTTTAAGCCTGTTGACGGTAGTATTGGGATGATGAAGTATTTTGAAGTGATTGCGACTCATTTATCGATAATGATAAGGCAAGATTACCTTATTCAACAATCTCGCGCTATTTCACTCTCATTTTCTTTCCCTGCAATTTTATTTAAGGCATTAATTTTCAAGATGCTTTTTAAGGTTGCGGCCGAGTATCTGCTTCCAGCAATTTTCAAACCTGTGCCCAGTAAAGTACGCAGCAGCAGAAAAGCCCGGCAAGCCGGTATGTATAAGCTTCAGCTTGGTTTTACCCCCTTCTTCATATAGCTCAAACGCAAATTCCGACCCGCCAGGTTCAGTATTTTAAAGAGGAGTTTGGCAATGCTACGATATCACAGGCCCTTATCTTACGCCCGTGCCTGGCTTTTTAGGTACCACCGGCCTTACAGTTTTAAATTATGGTAAATTTGTTTATGAATG
>CAZRDD010000635.1:0-3062 GCA_964598675.1 uncultured Parafilimonas sp. | reverse complement strand
AATTTTATCCTATATACGCATCGCTTATTCAACTGCGTTTAAAAAGGGTTTTAATCAATTACAAGAATAATAATTTTTATAATAGCGCTATGCAATTACACCTTAATTTTTAGCCCGTTGCACCTAAAAGCCACCGTATAGTTCAAATATATGCACATCAGGTAAAAATTGCACCGCACGCGTTTTAGGCCCCGCTGGCTACCGGCTTTTTAAGGTAAATACGCTAAAAAAGGGCTTCCGCTTAAGGTTTGCTTACACTGGGTTATATTTGCGCCATGCGAAAGTTAAGCATGGATGAGTTGGGCCGTAAAACGGTGGCTGAGTTTAAACACGCGGAAAAAAACCCCATTATAGCGGTGCTGGATAATATACGCAGCATGCACAATGTGGGCAGTGTTTTTCGTACGGCAGATGCTTTTTTAATTGAGGCCGTATGCCTGTGCGGGTACACCCCGCAGCCCCCGCACCGGGATATACACAAAACCGCGCTGGGTGCCACCGAAACGGTTGACTGGCTGTACTACCCGCAAACCACCCTGGCAGTGGCGGATTTAAAGGCAAGGGGCTATACTGTTTATGGTATTGAGCAGGCGGTGGGCAGTATATCGCTGGAGCATTTTAAAGCACCACCGGGCGAAAAAATGGCCGTAGTTTTTGGCAACGAGGTGGAAGGGGTGCAAACCGAGGTGCTGCAAATGTGCGACGGCTGTATTGAAATACCACAATTAGGCATGAAACACTCACTTAATATATCGGTGGCGGCGGGTATTGTGTTGTGGAAGCTGAGTGAGCCGCTGTTGAAGGCGAGGAATTGAGGACGGGGATTTTGAAGGATTAAGGGGATTAGGTTCGGGGATTTGGGAAGATTTAAAGGATTGGGGGGATGTGTTGGAGGGATAAAAATAGCTTGTTTGAGAGAATGCAAATAGAGTAACATGTTTAACTTTTTTAAAAAAAGCCCCTATAACAAAAAAATGCCGGGTGAGTACAAACACCTGCTTAACCAGCGTGCTTACGAGGCTATGCTGGATATTATCTTCCAGTATTTTAAGGATAAAGGCGAGCAGTTAACAAAAGTTGACAATGGCTATATTGTTACCAAAGAGGGTGAAGATGCGCTGGAGTTTAAATATGGCCTGGACAATTTAGTAAGGCTGGTGGCGGCGGCACCTAAAGAAGACTGGGAATCAATTATTTACACCCATTTTAATAAAACCAGTTACGATAGCAGGCACATGCAGTATTATAAAAAAGACTATGAAGCTGCAAAACCACATTTAAAAATACTGGTAAAGGATGCTGCCATTTTAAAAACAGCGGGTGCGGAGAACTTAGTGTATAAAATAGACTTTCCCGAAACGGTGAGTGTGCTGGTATTTGATTATGATGATAAGTTTACTTACTTAAAAGAGGAAGAAATTACTGAATGGGATAAACCTGCCGCATCATTGTTTGAAGTTGCCCAAAGCAACATAGATGAGGAGAATATAGAGATACACCAAATTGAGTATAAAGAAGGGGGCATTGAAACCTTTGCTTTTTTTAATGGCGATTTTTCGGCATCGTACATGTTAAACATTGGGCAAAACGCCCCTTTTGCCATTGGTGAATACGGCGCTGTGGTAGCCATACCCACCAAAGGCACTGCTTTTGCATCGCCCATTACCGATAAGGAAGTGATAAAAAGGGTTAACCTGATGGCCGAACCAGTAAACAAGTTTTTTGAAGAAGACCCATGGAATATTACCAACAAGTTTTACTGGTATTACAACAACAGCTTTCAGCTTTTTCCAGAAACGCCCTCTGATAAAGAGGGCTACGTAACCATATCGTTACCGCAAACACTAAAACAATTATTAAACATAGAGTAAATGAGTGCAGTTAAAAATTATTTATCGCTGGTTAAGTTTTCACATACCATTTTCGCGCTGCCTTTTGCATTGATTGGCTTTTTTTTGGGGGCACGCTTTAGCCCCATTATTGCTTTTAATCTACCAACACAACATGTTGCGGGCTGGCATACAACCATTGGGTTTGATAAGCTGCCTTTATCTGCCGCAGATATTGCCATCAGGTTTGGCCTCGTACTCATCTGCATGGTTACCGCGCGCAGCGCGGCCATGGCATTTAACCGTTATTTAGACAGGAGTTTTGATGCCAAAAACCCACGCACCGCCATCCGCGAAATTCCCAAAGGCATCATCTCACCCGGCAGCGCTTTGCGGTTTGTTATACTCAACTGCATCATTTTTGTAACGGCTACTTTCTTCATCAACCATATTTGCTTTTACCTGTCGCCGGTGGCATTGTTTGTGGTGTTGTTTTACAGCTATACCAAAAGGTTTACCCCACTGTGCCACCTGGTGCTGGGCTTGGGACTTTCACTGGCACCTATTGGCGCCTACCTGGCGGTTACCGGCCGGTTCGATTGGTTGCCGCTGTTTTTTTCCTTTGCGGTAATTTGCTGGGTAAGCGGGTTTGATATTATTTACGCCCTGCAGGATATTGATTTTGATAAATCGCAAAACCTGTACTCCATACCCGCCGTGGCAGGCAAAAGCGGTGCACTGCGCATATCGCAACTGCTGCATGTAATAAGCGCGGCCTGTGTAATTACCGCCGGGGTATATGGCCATTTTCATTGGTTGTACTGGGTAGGCATCGCCGTTTTTATAGGCATGCTTTTTTACCAGCACTCCATTGTAAAACCCAACGATTTAAGCCGCGTAAACATTGCGTTTATGACCGCCAACGGCATTGCCAGCGTGGTGTTTGGCATACTGGTTATTACCGATTTGCTGGTACTGTAATAACCCGCAGGCTATTTTAACGCACTGCTCTTTTTAAAAATTATTTCAACGGTATTCTAACTGCTATAAACGTATTGTTATCATCATGAAAAATCATCTTCTGCTTAGTGTATTTTTACTTTGTGCAGCGGCTGCACAGTCGCAGCAAATCAACTACACCAGCAGCAACAACGGCTGGAATGCTGACACGTTGGGCAACCACCGCGCAGTGGTACATTACAACGGGCAGGGCAAAGTGGCCAAAGTAAACAT
>CAZRDD010000634.1:0-3077 GCA_964598675.1 uncultured Parafilimonas sp. | reverse complement strand
CCCTGCACGCAAAGTAGGCGAAGTGCTGGGAGGCACAAAGGGCCAAGTATTTTGTGCAGATGCCCGCATAACCGACCATAAAGGAAAGGTGATTTACCAGTTTGACAAGACTAAAGAAAACCAGCCTTACCAAAACGAGCATGATGAATTGTTTGCTGCGGTAGCCAAAGGTGAATATAAGTTTCACGATGCGGAGAGAGGCGCTAAAAGTACCATGACATCGTTACTGGGGCGCATGGCTACCTACAGCGGCCAAATAATAGAGTGGGACAAAGCCATTAACTCTGGCATAAACATTATGCCCAAAGCATATGCTTTTGATGCAGAACCACCGGTACTGCCCGATGCAAATGGCTTATACCCAGTAGCAGTACCTGGTGTAACAAAATATTTTTAATGAAGGTTTGAGTGTTTGATAAGTTTGAGAATTACCAGTTACTAAAGTGCTTGCAGCCATTGGCCTTTAAAAGCTTTATTTTGAGAGGTTTTGCAATCAAATGCATAATGCGGGCGGTTGCCAGTTGTAAACAATCAAACTTATCAAACCCTGTAAACACCCCGGTATCAAAACAAACACTAACATTCAAACGCTGAAAATATGCAAAGAAGAGATTTTATGCAGGCATCTGTACTAACAGGGGCTGCTATGCTTACTGCCGCGGCAGCCAAAGCAGCGGGTAAGGAAAAAGACATTAAGGATGATGTTAAAGGCCAGCCTTTTCACCTTAACTATGCCATACACCATGGCATGTTTAAAAACCATGCAGGCGAAGATTTTATTGACCAGATAAAATTTGCTTACGATGCTGGTTTCCGCTCCATTGAGGACAATGGCCTATCGGGCCGTACGCCAGAAATGCAAAGCAAAATTGGTGATACTCTTGCCAAATTAGGTATGACAATGGGCGTATTTGTACTTAACAAAGGCGGTAACGATGAAAACACCCTTACCGCAGGCAAACAGGAGTATATAGATGTATTTTTGAAAGGCTGTAAAAATGCGGTGGAAGTATCTAAACGCGTAAACGGCAAACTTACTACCGTGGTACCTGGCGATTTTAACCGCTGGCTGCCAGAAGGCATACAAACAGCCAATGTTATTGAAGCATTGCGCCGTGGTGCCGAAATACTGGAGCCATACGGTATTGTTATGGTACTGGAACCGCTTAGCGATAACCCCGACCTGTTTTTACGTACAGCCGACCAAACGTATGCTATTTGCAAGGCGGTAAAAAGCCCATCGTGCAAAATATTGTACGATATGTACCACATGCAGCGCAACAGCGGCAACATTATTCATAACCTTGACCTGTGTTATGATGAGATTGCCTATTACCAGATTGGTGATAACCCCGGCCGTAACGAGCCTACCAGCGGCGAGATGAACTATAAAAACATTTTTAAACACCTTTACAACAAGGGTTATAAGGGCACGCTTGGTATGGAACACGGCAATGCCGCACCCGGTAAGGAAGGTGAAGTTGCTTTAATTAAGGCTTACAGGTGGAGCGATGATTTTCTATAAACCAATGCTTTAAAAAAATATGTTTATAATAGAGAAAGCCCTGTACAAACAGGGCTTTCTCTATTATAAACATCATTGTTATTATTACCCTTTGAGGGCATGTGTTATAAGAAATGCGTTAATAATTATGTACACCAGCAGCAGCACCTGCGCTGCCACCATATCGAACCGGTTGGCTTTTTTAAGCTTGTTTTTCTTTAATAAATACAATGACCACGCTGAGGAAGTAACAACCAGGAATATAAAAAATAACGTAAGCCCGTGTAAGGCATCAACCAGTGTAAAAGTGGTGGACTCCGGCAGGGAGGAATCTACAATGTACTTGTTACCAATGGCAGCAAACAACGACCCCACGCTAAGCCCAAAGCGGGAATCAATATTATCGGCATGTATATAAAAGCAGATATAGGATATTAAAAAAGCCACATACATACCCAAAAACATCTTCCAGAACAAGTCAGTAGCATTGCGCGTTATTACTGCTTTCACTTTAAAATCGCTATATTCGGTATGTGGTTCTAAAAGGGATTCATCGCCAAAACCGGTTTCGTATTTACGTATACCAGTGTTTACAATAAAGCTGTCAATGTTCCAGCCTTTCAGCACAAAACGGGGGTCGTAATGTTTGCCCAATGTATCGGGTACAAAAACCAACGAACGCGAATCGAACTGCGAGTTTTCCACAGAAAGCCTCATCTGCTGGCGGTCGAAGGGAAAATCGTTTATCTTCCACGAGTCTTTCATCACACACTGCAATTTCATCAGCAGGTACATTTTTCCACCAGTTGAGTCAAGCGTGGAAAATGATTTTGTAATGCTCTTCGCCTGCGGTATCTCAAGGTTCTGCACAAAGTCAAACGCCTTATTGGTGTATTTTAACCACAGCCACAAATCAATGGTGTATTCATTTTGTTTAAAATCAATATCGTGTATGCTGGTTATATAAATGCCCGCTTTAACGGTATCCGGGTGTGTTGGCTGGGCTGTTGCCTTGTTAAGCAAACACATAAAGGCTGCAGCAAAAAACAGTTTTATATGGGCGCATCGCATCATAAAAGGGTAAGTTTTCAAAGCCGTAAGGTAAATAAATGGCTACACTTAAAAAACTAAACATCTGCTGCGTTTAACGTTTGGACATTGTTATAAAGTAAATATTTACAGCAATATACAGCAGCAAAAGCACCTGGGCTGCCACCATATCAAACCGGTTGGCCTGCTGCAATTTATTTTGCTTAACCAGTTTTAACGAATAAACGGAGGAGGTGATTACCAAAAAAATAAAAAACAGGGTAAAACAATGCAGCGTATCCACCAGTGTAAAGCTGGTAGTTTCGGGCAGGGAGGCATCAATAATATACTTGTTACCAATGGCCGCAAAAAGCGAGCCTACGCTTAACCCAAAGCGGGAGTCTATGTTATCGGCATGAATATAAAAACAAATGTAGGCTATCAGAAAAGATACATACATGCCGAGAAACATCTTCCAGAACAAATCATTAGCATCGCGCCCCAGGCTTATCCGCACCCTGAAGGAGCTATACTCCGTTTGTGG
>CAZRDD010000633.1:0-3103 GCA_964598675.1 uncultured Parafilimonas sp. | reverse complement strand
CAGCAACGTAAAGGTTTGAAGCACCATCAATAGTGATACCCTGCGGCTGGCTTACCTGACCGCTTGCAATAACGGCTATGCCGCTGGTTGCACCCGGTGCCCATTTGGTTACACGGTTATTGCTTTGGTCGGTTACATAAATATTACCTGCTGTATCACCTGTAATTGAATGTGGCCCGTTAAACTGGTTAAGCCCGGCACCTGCACCATTGCCACCTGCCACAATAACGCCAGCAACAGCACCCGGTGCCCATTTGGTTACACGGTTATTGCCATATTCAACTATGTAAAGATTGGATTTGGCATCTAACCACAAACCTACTGGCGTAGATAACTGGTTTAGTGCGCTGCCAGCGCCATTGCCACCTGCAACAACCACTCCTGCGGTAGCGCCTGGTGCCCATTTTACCACGCGGCTGTTGGCCCTGTCAGTAATGTATAAATTACCATAACTATCCAGCAGAGATTCTCCGGGCGAGTTAAGCTGGTTTAAACCACTGCCTGCTACACCCGTACCGGCAACTGTTGCAGGGGTTGATGACCAAACATTAACGGTTGTTTGCGCAACACTTCCATTAAGGTTCCAAACAGCCTGTTCAAAATTAAGGTTGCTTGAAATGTAAGCGATGCCGCAACCAGTACCAGTTATTGAAACCACAGGTACCGGGTTTACGTTAAAGGTTATACCATTGCTGCTTACCTGGGTGGAAACAATACACGTGCCACTTGCAGTTAATACAACCTTTACTGTGTCGCCCGTTTTTAACAGGCTGTCAGTATACACCGCACTGTTTGTACCTACATTTACACCATTCTTTTTCCATTGATAAGATGGTGGGGTGCCGCCGTTTACAGCAGTTGCCGTAAAGGTAACCCTGGTGCCTGCGCATATCGGGCTGGCAACATTGGCAGCAATGGTTACTGATGGCGATGCGGCTGCATTAACCACATATTTAAGCACGTTGCTCGTGTATGTGATACCGGCCACTGATAAAACGCATAATACGCTATCCCCTGTTTTTAACAAACTATCTTTGTACGTGCTTCCTGTACCCACTATAGCCCCATTCTTCATCCATTGATACAGCGGTGATGCACCACCATTGGTGATTGCTGCCGTGAATAAAACCGGGGTGTTGGCACAAACAGGTGAAGCTGGCGCTGATGATATAGTAATAGTAGCAGGTATTGCACCTGTGTATTGCTTTACCTGCGTTGTTAATGTAGTGAAATTTGTATACGCAGCATACAATGTACCGTTAGGAGCCAAAACAATAGAAGGCGTTATGGTATTTTGATCCGCTATGCCCGAAACATTGCCACCCACCTGGCTCCAGCTACCATTGCTATACTTTCTCGCAAGCCAATAGTTTGAATAAGGCTGTGAACCGAATGTGGTATGCTCATATAACACAACTGGTACATTTTCCGGCGATATTATCAATCGTGGGTATATGGCAGTGTCAGCCGAAACATACGTGCCGCCTACGGTTTGCCATGTTGTTCCATTATAGTTAAGTACCGACGCTTTCCAGCGGTTTGTCCCAATTTGCCTTTCAACACCACACACATAGGGGGTGCCGTCTGTACCAAACGCAATAGACACATAACTGCCTGCGGTGCTAAAGCCCTGCGGGCCAACAAGCACCCAGTTGGTACCATCAAACTTAAAGCAGGTTGATGCCAGGCGAGGTTGTGTCATATCACCAAAAAGCATATAAGGCACATTGGTTGGCGACAGCCCGAAATCAATAAAGTTGGTGCCTCCGGTATAAAAGTTGGCATTACCTACGTACACCCAACTGCTGCCGTTAAACTTCATCACATTAGGGAAAGTGTTGGTTGAAATGTTATCGTACACAACAAAGCCTAAGTATGGGGTTCCGTCCGTTGCAAATTTGATTAAAACATTTGAGCTGCCATAAGGCATAGATGCAACACTGCCCACTGTTTGCCAAACACCATTTGCAAACCGCATAACTGTAATGCGGGTAGAGGTATCAACAAAACCTGCCACATAAGGTATCCCTGAGGGGGATACAGCCAATGTGCCTGTTTTAGGCAGAGATGCACTATCACCAACATTAACCCAGGCACTGCCTGTAAATGTTTTTACCGTACCGCGGTTGTTATTGCGGGTATCGTTAAAATATGCAAAAGGCACATTTGTTGAAGATACAACGAGACTTATATAGGAACTGTTAACAAATGGCATATTGCCTACATCCTGCCATTTGCCGGGGTTGCTTCCGGTGACAGATGCTATTATATTGTTGCTGGTTGCTGTTGTTGAAGTTGCGCAAGTATAATTACTGGTAAGAGTGCAACTAACAACATCGGCATTTTGCAGCAGGTTTGTAGAAAACAGGTTGCTTGCACCAGTTTGCACCTGTGTGCCATTAATAAAGAATGTATACACGGGGCTGCTGCCGCCATTCGTTGCGGTTGCTGTGAAATTAATGATTGAACCATACGGTACTCCATTTGAAGACGCAGTTATTGTTACAACAGGAGCCGCAATTGCATTAACTGCAAAAACCACAACATTGCTCTTAGCCGTATTGGCTACCAGGCAGGATGCGTTGCTGGCTACAATCACCCATACACTGTCGCTGTTCTTTAACAGGCTATCGGCATAGGTGCTGGCACTGCCTACCACGGTATTGTTTTTATACCATTGATACACTGGTGCTGTGCCGCCGTTTATAGCAGTTGCAGTAAAGGTAACCTTGGTGCCTGCACAAACCGGGCTGGCAAAATTAGCAGCAATGGTTACTGATGGTGATGCGGCTGCATTCACCACGTATTTCAACACATTGCTCTTAGCTGTATTGGCTACCAGGCAGGGTGCGTTGCTTGTTACAACCACCCAGACACTGTCGCTGTTCTTCAACAGGCTATCAGTATAGGTGCTGGCACTGCCTACCACGGTATTGTTTTTATACCATTGGTAAACTGTTGCTGTGCCACCGTTTACTGCCGTTGCTGTAAAGGTAACCTTGGTGCCTGCGCATATCGGGCTGGCAACATTAGCAGTAATAGTTACTGATGGTAATGCGGCTGCATTCACCACATATTTAAGCACGTTGCTCTTGGCTGTATT
>CAZRDD010000632.1:2510-3103 GCA_964598675.1 uncultured Parafilimonas sp. | reverse complement strand
AATTCTTTTACTTTATTGCGCTCACTTTGCTTTCCCAGCAACATTTTCTTCAAATCGTTATATAATCCTAACCCGGTAAATATTGTAGTGGTTGGATATTTTTTTTTATCTCCGTCAAAATAATCTCTAACTGTTCTGATATGATAATTGTCATTAGTCACATCAAAAACACTTTCGTTTTCAATTAAATTTCGAGTTGGTCTTAAGCCCCGTAGTATTGGAATATATTTGATTTCAGGGGAATAGTTAAGACTGTCTGGATATAAGCCTTGAATTCTGTTGTAAAAAAGCGATATTTCACTTTTTAATTCATTTGTTATTATATTCCAACCAACATTTAGAACACTCCCTGATTTATGGCTAGACCCTGATATTTGAAAAATGTTTAAGTCTTTCAGAAAACCTAGAAGGTCTTTACAAAAAGAATTAATTGTTCGAGAGTCAAGGTATTTCGGCTTTGTTATCCAGCGATCTATAGCAGAGTTAATACTACTGATTTCCGGGCTTGCGGCATCATTCAACCCTCGATACGCTAAAATAGCATTTATCTTCTTTGAGAGGTCCACAAAATGGTTTTGTATGCCAGCCATGTC
>CAZRDD010000632.1:0-2500 GCA_964598675.1 uncultured Parafilimonas sp. | reverse complement strand
CTGAAAACAAAGCCCTTAAAAACCGGCTTTTGCCCGAATTATTAGCCCCAATAAATACATTAATTTTACCAAGGTCGTCTAACGATTTACCTGTACTGGTTTCTGTTTCCCATTCCTTATACCTGTCGTCATCAAGCAAAATCCTTTTTAACATCTTTGCCAAAATTTACAAACAAAATACATTTTCTTTTTGTAAAAGAAGAATCCTTCATAATTTCATCTCACCTGTGTACAAAATACAGGGAGCTTTTATCAGCAATACCTTCCCCCCATGCAACAAACCATCATTAACGAAGCCTGTACGGTTATAAAGGCCACCAATGCCATGCTGGATGGCAGCAACTTCAACAATGTGTCGTTTAAAAACACCAGCATTGTAAATGCCAACCTCAGCAATCTTGAAATTGATGGCGCACAACTGGGCGGGGCGTACCTGCATAACATAGGCATGCCGCCGCAGGGCCACCCTATGCACAACCCCAATGCACAGCAGCAGCCCCTTAAGTTTGAAGATTGTAACCTGGCGGGCAGTACCATTACCAACTGCAACCTGGCCGGCGTGGTACTGAACGATTGCAATGTTACTGGCATGAAGATAAACGGCATTGCCGTGGAGGATTTATTAAAGGCATATCAACAACAAGCCTAAGTACGAAGGTATAAGTACGAAATACGAGGGTATAAGTACGAAATATGAGGTTAGAGGTACGAACAAAACAACACCGATTACTACATTAACTCAATCAGCGGTCAACGTACGGACAGGCTTTTAAAATCAGTGCAATCAGATAAATCAATGGTCAACATTCAAACTTTTCAAACCCAAAACAAAGAACACAAAACCCAGAACAACAGAACCCGGAACAACAGAACCCGGAACCCTGTAACCAGTAACTTGAAACCAACAACCCGTAACTCGCTCCGCTCTTTTCTTTATCTTTAATTAAACAAGTGCTACCATGGTAACCTATCTACTAAGCAGTGCGGCGTACCGCCAAACCATTGGCGGCAGCATGCGCAATATTACAGGCAAGCAGGCCCTGGCGGTGGATATATGGCCGTATGTAAAGGCACTGGTGGACGAAGGCCGTGTACTGCCCCAGGTGTACGAGGATGAACTGGTGGAGGAAATGTATGCCAACAGCACCAACACTTTTTACCATATTATGCTGCCCGGCATACATGCCGGGGTATTTATGGTAATAGTGGTTAATGTGGCCCAGCAGCGCATTATCGGCCACTACCCGCTAAACCTGGCGGGTTAATGCCCCGCTACCCGGAGAAGGCCAGGTACGAAATACGAAGTTATAAGTACGAAAAACTAAGTACAAAATACGAAGTTGTAAGTACGAATGATTGAACGACGCTTGCACCGCTGAATACTCAAACATTCAAACATTCAAACTTCTCAAACAAAGAACATAAAACACAGAACAATAGAACAAAGAACCCAAAAGAAAGAACCCAGAACAACAGAACCTGTAACTTGCAACCTGTAACCAGAGTTCTACCCCTGTTATGGTAAGGGCGGGCAAAATGGCCTGCTTTTTGACTTAAACACCCAAACACCTGTGGCTCCTATGGCGCAAAACGATGTAACAAATAGCGGCACCCCCAAACGCAAACACCTGGTATCCGCCGGGGTGGACGAGTTTTTTTTGGGTATCTACAACGTGTGCCGGTTTATTGGCCGCTTTTTTAGCGAGCTGTTTGTGCCCCCCTACGAGTTTAAGGAGGTGGTGCGCCAGTGTTACGATGTGGGCGTACGCTCGCTGGCACTTGTATCGCTAACCGGGTTTATAACAGGCATCGTGTTCACCAAGCAGTCGCGCCCGTCACTGGCGGAGTTTGGGGCCACCTCCTGGCTGCCCTCCCTCATAGGCATAGCCCTTATACGCGCATTGGCGCCGCTTATAACCGCGTTGATTGCCGCCGGTAAGGTAGGCAGTAACATTGGGGCCGAACTGGGCAGCATGAAGGTTACCGAGCAAATTGATGCCATGGAGGTATCGGCCACCAACCCCTTTAAATTTTTGGTGGTAACCCGTGTGCTGGCCACCACGCTTATGATGCCGCTGCTGGTGCTGTACACCGGCCTGGTGGGCATGCTGGGCTCGTTTTTAAACGTACACAACAACGAGGCCACCAGCTTCACCAGTTTTTTTAAAGATGCGTTTGTAAACATCTCTTTTCTGGATATTTCGGCATCGCTTATAAAAGCAACGGCTTTTGGGTTTACCATTGGTATTACTGGCTGCTACCAGGGCTACCATGCCACCAAAGGCACGGCAGGGGTGGGCAAAGCGGCCAACACATCGGTGGTTATAGCCATGTTCCTGGTGTTTTTAGAGGAAATAATTATTGTGCAGGTGGTTAATTACCTGCGCCCATTATAACAAGCAGTATGAAACAGTTTATGCCTGCGGCAGAAGAAGGCGGCGTGGTTATACAGGTACGGGGGCTGGTTAAAAGCTTTGATACGCTTAGCGTATTAAAGGGC
>CAZRDD010000631.1:0-3108 GCA_964598675.1 uncultured Parafilimonas sp. | reverse complement strand
GTTTGGCGGCCTTATTGCAGATATACTGTGTAACGCTGTACCCAACCTGCTTAAACGGGGCGAGCTTTATGCAACTGCAAGCCTGATAGGGGGCATTTTGTACATTGCCTGCAAGCATATTCCGCTGGAGTATAACATAAACTTTATTATCTGCGTGCTGGTGGTGGTGGGCATACGCATTTACTCCAAAAGAAAGCGCCTTACCCTGCCCGAAATTTAAAAAGCCCTGTGCTGTTGCACCCAGCCTGTTATATAGGTGGCAATATCTGTAGTGGTGGTGCCGGGGGCAAACAATTTGCCTACGCCCATATCGTTTAGCTGTTTCATATCTTCTTCGGGTATAATACCGCCGCCGGTCAGCAGTACATCGCCCATTTCCTTCTCCTGCATCAGCTTTAATATTTTTGGGAAAACCGTCATGTGGGCACCGCTTAAAATACTTACGCCTATGGCATCAGCATCTTCCTGCAAGGCGGCGTTTACCACCATTTCGGGCGTTTGGCGCAAGCCGGTATAAATAACTTCCATGCCCGCATCGCGCAGGGCAGCCGCAATAACTTTGGCCCCACGGTCGTGCCCGTCTAACCCAACTTTGGCTACAAGCACCCGTATGGGCCTGTTAAGGGTGTTGTTGCTTTCGGCAGGCCTGTTGTCTTCGTTCATCATACCGGTTATTTTAGTAATTGGGCGTATTGGCATCAAAAGTATGCAATGTTAAGTGTTTAGTGTTTTACAAAAGGAGCCCGGGCGGGAGCTATTTTTTGGTAGAACATTTTATTAAAGCTGCTGTCTGCACCTTTTAACAGTATTACAAGGTCGCCGCGTTCGCGGGCATAGGGCGTTGTAATAGTGCCCGTTTGGGCAGCCCAAGCAAACTGTTTTACAAAAGGTTTTTGCATATCTGTTGTATCATCCGTTAGCAGCAACAAATTTTCAACATGCAAACTATCGGGCATCCAGTATAAAAAGCTGGCATTGGTGCTGTAAGGCAGGGGTAAGCCGTATTTTTTTGCATAAAATGTAACGGCACCTGCCTGGCCATAGTTGTCGCAAAAAATAATGGTGTGCATTTTTTCGGCAGGGGTAAGGGTGTTGTAGGCGGCGGATATTTTTCGGGCCATTTCTTCCCACCCCAGCATGTCTGCAAAATCCTGTGGAAGCGCATGGTTTTGCTGGTCCTCCCAGCGGAGTGCGCCGGTTCGGCTGGCATTTGTTTTAATGTAAAAATCTGCCAGTTTTTGCGGAGGAAAAACGGGTAGCAGAATTGGGATAAGAATGGTAATAAAAGCAAAAGGTAATATACCCATTACATACCTAAGCCAAATCAAGCGCCTGGCTGTTGCAGCTTCAAGCTGGCAGGCACCAAAAGCAAACAGCACAGGGTATGCGCCCAAGGTGTAATAATTTTTACCGTGCAGCAGCAGCAGGGCCACCACCACAAAAAAATAGGCCCATGCAATAAACCGGTACTTTTTTCCTTGTGCTGTAAAACCCGTAAACCAGATGCCTGCCAGCCAAATAAACACACAGGGCAGAAACATAATAAATTGATCTGTTATAAAATCAACCGGGTTAACATATTGCAGCTGTGTTTGCTGCAGCTCCTGCATGTGGTGCAGTACCGGAAAGTTGCGGTTATACTGCCATACCACATTGGGAAAAAACAAGGCAAACCCCACCAGGGCTGCTAAATAAAAATGGACGTTGAAAAATATTTTTCGCTGCGGCGTTAGCAGCAGGCCAGCAACAATGCTGGCTATAAAAAATAAAACAGAGTATTTGCTCATCATGCCCAGCCCGGCGCAGATACCGGCTACATACAACCAGTGATTTTTACCTGTTTGAACATAGCGAATATTGGCCCATGCAATCATGGTCCAGAAGAATACCTCGAGAAAGTTGGGCTGAAACAAAAAGTGTACCCTTAGAAAACCACCGAAGATAAAAGCAAGAAAACACAGGAATAATGCATGATACCTGCCGCCTGAGGCAATAATAATTTTGCCGCTAACAATATAGGTTAGCGCGCCAAGCAGCGATGGCCAAAACTTTATCCAAAACATTCTGTTGCCAAACAGTTGTGTAAGCCAGGCAAATACGCTTAACAGGGGAGGTATTTCCATAAACCCCCAGGCCATGTGCTGCCCTTCGGCCAGGTATAAAAACTCATCGCGGTGCGGTTGGTATATGCTGCTTTGTAAATAAAATGGCAGCACAAACTTTACAAGGGCAAGCAAATATAAAAGCCTGTTGTATTGTTTCATGTAACGAAAGATACAACAGGCTTTATAAATAAAACGAAATTATTAGGCTTCCAGCAAACCAAGGGTGTGCTTTATTCTGGCCAGGGTATCCTCCCTGCCAATAATAGTGGCAATATCAAAAACGCCGGGGCCAAATTTGCCGCCAACCAGCATAATACGCAGGGGCAGCAATAAATCGCCGGGTTTAATTTGGTGTGCAGCGGCCATCTCTTTAAATTCCTTCTCCATATCGTCGTGCTGCCAAAGGGGCAACAGTTCAAAAGCGCGCAGCAGTTCTACAAAAAACTGGTTTTTCTGTGCTGTCCACTTAGGCTTAATGGAGTTAATATCAACCTCCGCCGGGGCCTGGAAAAAGAAGCCCGCCTGCGCCACAAAATCCGGCAGCAGTACACAGCGTTCCTTAACCAGTTCAAGCACTTTTTCAAATTTTGCATCATCGGTAATGGCAATGCCTTTTTCTTCAAAAAGCGCTTTTACCTGTTGCTGGTAGTGGCTAACCGGCAGTTTTTTAATCCATTCCTGGTTAAACCATTTGGCTTTTTCAAAATCAAACTTAGCGCCACCTTTGTGAACCCTCTCCATGCTGAATTTTTCCACCAGTTCATCCAGGGTAAATAACTCCTGGCCGGTGCCATCGTTCCAGCCGAGGGCTGCCAGCATATTAATAAAAGCTTCGGGCAAAAAGCCTCTTTCTTTAAAACCGGTGGTTTTTTCGCCCGTTTTAGGGTCGGTCCAGTCCATGGCAAATACCGGTAAGCCCAGCCTGTCGACATCGCGTTTGCTAAGCTTGCCGTTGCCTTCTGGCTTTAATATCAGTGGCCGGTGCGCCCGTTGCGGCGTGTTT
>CAZRDD010000630.1:0-3108 GCA_964598675.1 uncultured Parafilimonas sp. | reverse complement strand
CTGCAAACACTCACTTTAAAGGCTTTGCTGCCAACCAAACGGCAAAGCCTTTAAGGTTGTTATAAGTCTATGCACCTTCCTACGGAATCGCACTTCTGTCCCACTAGTTAAAAGCTTCCCGCATACCAGACTGCATGCTAATACTTTTATGAGTTACATGCAATTTTGCCGTTTCTGGCACTTAACCTAATTTCATACGTTTATAACTGCTTATAAAACCAACTGCCCGCTTTGAGAAAAATTGCTTGTACACTGCTATTGCTTTTGTTAACCGTATTGATAAAAGCACAGCGGAAAAATGCTGCTTTTAAATACTACATACACAAAGCAACTTCTGCCGTTAAGATTGACGGGGTGATGAATGAAAAGGCCTGGCTTGATGCTGCCGTAGCCACCGATTTTTGTATGGTACTGCCCATGGATACCAGTTGCGCAAACGTACTTACTGAAGTTAGGCTTACCTACGACAACGATAACCTGTACATTATGGCCACCTGTTTTAAACCGGCCAGAGGGGTGGATATGGTTGAATCGCTGCGTAGGGATTTTAACTTTGGCAAAAACGATAATTTTCTGTTGTTTATGGATACGTTTGGCGACCAAAACACCGGATTTTCCTTTGGGGCCAATGCGGCTGGTGCGCAATGGGATGGCACCATGTACGATGGCGGCAAGGTTGACCTGAACTGGGACAATAAATGGACTTCCGCCGTTAAAAATGATAAGGAAAAGTACATTTGGGAGGCTGCTATACCGTTTAAAAGCATCCGGTACAAAAAAGGCATAAAAGAGTGGGGCATTAATTTTAGCAGGAACGATTTGAAGACCACCGAAAAATCGAGCTGGACACCCATACCAAGGCAATTTCCTACCGCTTCCCTCTCCTACACAGGCACCCTTGTTTGGGATGCACCATTGCCTGAACATCACACCAACATTTCGTTGATACCTTACCTGCTTACTGGCGGTAATAAAGACTATACTACCAATACTCCCACCAACTTTAAAACAGATGTTGGTATGGATGCTAAAATAACCGTTTCCTCTTCTATGAACCTGGACTTAACGGTACACCCCGATTTCTCGCAAGTGGATGTGGATAAGCAGGTTACCAACCTTAGCCGGTTTGAGTTGTTTTTTCCTGAAAAAAGGCAGTTTTTCCTGGAGAATGCCGACCTGTTTTCCAACCTTGGTTTTGCCAATGTGCGGCCCTTTTTCTCCCGCCGTATCGGCCTTACCTCAACCATTGGGGCAGGCGCAAGGCTAAGCGGCAAAATTGATAAAAACTGGCGTATAGGGGTTATGGATATGGAAACAGAGAGGAACCATACCAATGCACTGCCTACCCAAAACTTTGCGGTGCTGGCGCTACAGCGAAAGCTTTTTAAAAAATCGAATATCGAGTTTTTTTACATTGATAAAGCGGCCATAGATTATCATCCAGAGAAAGATTCATCGGCACCGGTTTACTCCCGGTATAACCGAAACGTTGGGGTTGAATTTAACCTTGCCCCAAGCAACAATACCTGGACGGGTAAAACCATTTTTATTAAATCTTTCAGTCCGGGCAAAACAGGTAAGGATTTTGTTAATGCAACCAACCTGCAGTACAGTACCCGCAAGTGGATAATAGCCTGGCAACAGGAAGCCGTAGGCAATAACTTTAATGCCGAAGTTGGCTTTGTACCCCGCAACAATTATTTTAAGATTAACCCTTTAATTTCAAGGTTGTTTTTTCCTAAAGGAGGGATAGTGTTAAGCCACGGGCCACAGGTAACTTCTACCTACTATTTTGATAATAAGTTTAACCGTACCGATAATGAAAGCGCCTTATCATACCTGGTAACCTTTCGCAATAAAAGCACTTTTAACGCTGTTGTACTGAACGATTACGTTGAGCTGCTGGCCCCTTTTGACCCCACCAACCTTGGCAAAGACACGCTGGCGCGCCACTCAAAACATCAGTGGAATACCGCCGGGTTTGATATTGTATCTGCGCCGCAGCATACTTTAACGTATACACTTTCGGCAAGGTATGGCGGCTATTACGATAATGGTTCGCTGCTTACCATTTCAGGCGACATAGGTTACCGTATTCAGCCGTTTGTAAACATTGATGTTGCAGGATCGTACAACAGCATTAAACTGCCCACCCCCTGGGGCAAAAACGATTTTTTGCTGATAGGCCCAAAGATTGATGTTACCATGACAAACACACTTTTTCTTACTGCCTATTTGCAGTATAACCAGCAAACCAAAAATGTTAACCTCAACACCAGGTTTCAATGGCGGTATAAGCCAGCATCAGACCTGTTTTTGGTGTACACTGATAATTATTACACCGGCCCCATTTTTGTAAAAAGCAGGGCACTGGTACTTAAATTTACTTACTGGTGGAACCCCTAACCTAACTGCGGCAATAATATCATTGCCGAATATGTTATAAACAACAGTGCTCAATAACGGCCTAACAGCCATTATTGAGCACTTGTTATTTACGGTATTTGGTTGTAATCCAACCATAAGCGGGCCTAATTGCCACCTTTAACCCTGCTCTGTTCATCTCCTGCGCCGCTATGGTCGCGGTGTTGCAGGCTTTGGCCTTTGTTAAAGCGGTAGGTAAAGCTTAGGCTTACTTCACGGTTATCCCAACGGTTGTTTATGGTAACATCTACATTCTGGTATTTGCTGTAGCCTCCAAACTTTTGTACGTTTAAAAAGTCGCGCAGGTTTAAGCGTATAACGCCTTTATCTTTCAATACGTTCTTCGCAATTGCAAAATTAGCTACGCCCATTGGTTTTGCGGTAAGTATGCCTTCAATCATGCGGCCGCGGTAAAAACCACCCAGTTCAAAGCTCCAGCCCTTTTTAAAGGTAAACTGGTTGTTAATATTTGCCATAAAACCTGTTGCAGAAACATTAATATCGCCATTGTTTACAAAGCCTTTGTACTGGTTGTACACAACCTGCGCGTAAATGCTTGTTCTCCACCATTTTGTAACAGGCACACTTATATTTTCACTAAGCGACAGGCTGTTTTGTTTTGCAATATTGCTTGTTTTTACAAAAGAGGTATGCGTGCTGTCCACCTGCTCAAGTACCTGCTGT
>CAZRDD010000629.1:0-3110 GCA_964598675.1 uncultured Parafilimonas sp. | reverse complement strand
ATAAGCTGCCTTCTACAAAATTCATCAGGGTACACCGCTCGTACATTGTACCGGTTGATAAAATTATAAGCTGGAATAAAAATGCCATTACGGTAGCGGGCAAAAACATACCGGTTAGCTACACTTACCAAAAACAGTTGCAGGACCTGCTGCAGAAAGACTTAACCGGCACTTAGGCCTGTTAAAGCAAATGGGTTATTTGCAGTGTTAACGTAGGTGCGTGTAAACGGGTGTACCATTAACAGGGTTTACCCTGCTAAAAATACTATCTTTGCAGCCTTCAATTTTTATATATGAGGGAAGTTCTCGCACAGTTAAAAATCAGTAGTCATAATAAAGGTGTTTCCACCGGCACAGAATGGCTGGAAAGTCAGGGAGATGCAATAGAATCCTACTCCCCGGTTGACGGGCATTTGATTGCTTCCGTTACATCAGCAGACCATTCCAGTTACCAACACGTTATAGCCAAAGCACAACAGGCTTTTGTTGAATGGCGCAAGGTACCGGCACCCAAAAGGGGAGAAGTGGTGCGCCAGATGGGTGAGGCATTAAGGCGTTATAAGGAGCCTTTGGGTAAATTGGTAAGCTACGAAATGGGTAAAAGCTTGCAGGAAGGCTACGGCGAAGTGCAGGAAATGATAGATATATGCGATTTTGCCGTTGGCTTATCGCGCCAGTTGTACGGCTTAACCATGCACAGCGAAAGGCCGGGACACCGTATGTACGAGCAATGGCACCCGTTGGGTATAACCGGCATTATTTCTGCTTTTAACTTCCCCGTGGCAGTGTGGAGCTGGAATACAATGCTGGCCTGGGTTTGCGGAAACGTTTGTGTTTGGAAGCCCAGCGAAAAAACGCCTTTGTGCGGCATAGCCTGCCAGAACATTGTGGCCGAAGTGCTTGCAGCCAACAATATTCCAGAAGGGGTTTGTTGCCTGGTACAAGGTGGCCGCGAAGTGGGAGAGTGGATTTCGAAGGATGAGCGCATACCGCTTGTTTCCGCAACAGGTTCTACCCGCATGGGCAAAGCCCTTGCCAAAACAGTTGCGGCCAGGCTTGGCAAAAGCATTCTGGAACTTGGCGGCAACAACGCCATCATTGTATCTCAACATGCGGATTTGGACATAGCCCTTATCGGTGCTGTTTTTGGTGCAGTAGGTACTGCCGGTCAACGCTGTACCACCACCCGCAGGCTCATCATTCACGAGTCAGTCTACGATTCCTTTAAAGAAAAACTGGTAAAAGCATACAGCCAGTTAAAAATAGGCAACCCGCTTTCGCCCGAAAGCCACGTTGGGCCGTTGATTGACAAAGATGCAGTACAAATGTACCTGGCTTCCATAGCCCAGTGTAAAGAACAGGGCGGCCATTTTATTGTGGAAGGCGGTGTGCTTGAAGGCAATGGCTACGAAAGTGGCTGCTACGTTAAGCCTTGTATTGCCGAGGTTTCTAACGATTTGCCGGTGGTGCAGCACGAAACATTTGCGCCAATTCTTTACCTTATTAAATATTCCGAACTGGAAGAGGCAGTTGCACTTCAAAACGGGGTGCCCCAGGGACTTTCATCCTCCATTATGACACTTAACCTGCGCGAGGCTGAACTGTTTTTATCTGCTGCAGGCAGCGATTGTGGCATAGCCAATGTAAATATTGGCACCAGCGGTGCTGAAATAGGGGGTGCTTTTGGTGGCGAAAAAGAAACCGGCGGTGGCCGTGAAAGTGGTTCCGATGCCTGGAAAGCGTACATGAGGCGGCAAACAAATACCATTAATTACAGCACTCAATTACCACTTGCGCAGGGCATACAGTTTAACCTGTAAAGTAAAATAGCTGGCATTTATTGCTATAAATGAACGGTTTACGGCAATGTTTAAAGCATTGAGGTAAACCGTTTTTTATTGGTAAAATATTGCCCATACCTTACGTTTGGTTAATTCTGTTGCAGAAACGGATAAAAATTGTAAATTATGATGGGTTTGTACTAAAAAAAATGTAAAATTGCATAGATAATAATATAATAATACATAGAGTGTAAGACATTTGCAGGTAGCCATTATGAAGAGAATAGTCACACACATTACTTACAGCGGTATTTTATTGGTGGTTTTCTTGTTACCACCTTCTTTAACTATTGCACAATCCAATTTAAAATCCTGGTACCAGGGTGATTTACAGCAGGATAGCGTGTACGGCATCAGCCTTAATAAAGCATATAGTTTTTTACAGGGCAAAAAGGCCAAACCTATAATTGTTGCCGTTATTGATTCTGGTATTGATACCACCCACGAGGACTTAAAAGGTGTTTTATGGACCAACACTAAAGAAATACCCGGCAATGGTATTGATGACGATAAAAACGGGTATGTTGATGATATACATGGCTGGAATTTTTTAGGCAATAAAAACGGGGCCAACCTTAAACGTGATGTTGATGAAAAAAGCCGTGTTTACTATCGCTATAAGGGAAGGTTTGCAGGTAAGGACATTGATGCTGACAGCCTTACCGGAACCGACAAATGGCTTTACAGCCAGTGGCAAAAGGCCGCAGGGCAAATGAATATTTCCGGCGATGAGCAAATGGAAGTTGCCCTGCTGGATTATACCTGCAAAGCTTTTAAAAAACATGAGCAAGTAATAAGGCAGGAGCTTAACAAAGAAGTGTTTACCAGTGGTGAAGTGGAAAGTTTTCAGCCTGCCACAACAAAAGGCAAGCAGGCCAAGCTGGGGTATATTACCTGCCTTAAAATGTTTGGGGTAGACCAGAGTGATGAAACCAATACGAGCATCATAACTGAACTTAACGAGTATGTTGAGGGTAAAAAACAATCGCTGGAAGAAAAGAAGTCGCAGCCGGAAGACTACCGCAAAAAAATAATCAACGATAATTACCTTGATTTTACTGACCGTTTTTATGGCAACAACGATGTTATGGGGCCATCGCCCATGCACGGCACGCATGTATCGGGTATTATAGCCGCCCAAAGAGATAACGATAAGGGGGTGCAGGGCGTGGCAAACAACGTACAGCTTATGATGATAAGGGCCATACCCGATGGTGATGAATACGATAAAGATATTGCACTTGCCATACGTTATGCTGTGGATAATGG
>CAZRDD010000628.1:0-3110 GCA_964598675.1 uncultured Parafilimonas sp. | reverse complement strand
TCGGCCAATTACTGCCCTGCAACCATGTGTACAACCAGTACATCTTTATCGAAGAAACATCCGGTACGATCAAAAAACTGGAAGCAAAACGGCTGCGGCTGCAATCGCTGTCTGCTTATTCAAGGGAAAATGCGGTCAGCCATGATGCGACCAATGCTTTTTTAAACGAGGCAGTCGGCGACCAGCGGCAACCGGTCAAAGCCCATTTCAATATTCTTGCCTGGACGGATAACCGGGAGGACCTTAAAGAAGTCAAGAACCTGGTCAGCAGCGGCCTCGCAAAGATCGAAGCCACACCGAGAATGGAAACAACAGGCGCAGCACAGATATGGTGGGCAGGTATCCCGGGCAATGCGGCCGAGTTCCCCATGAACGACACGTTTGACACCTTTCTTGAGCAAGCCACCTGTTTTTTCAACGTGGAAACAAACTACCGCAATTCCAACAGTTCTTTCGGGCTGAGGCTGGTAGATCGCCTGAGCGGCCACCCGGTCCATGTTGATATCAGCGATGAGCCGATGGGAAAGGCTATCTCCAACAGGAACAAAGCGGTATTTGGCGGCAGCGGATCGGGCAAAAGCATGTTCATGTGCCATCTCCACCGCAGCTACTACGAGCAGGGTGCGCATGTGGTCATCGTTGATGTGGGCGGCAGTTACAAGGGCCTGTGTGATTTGCTGGGCGGGTACTATTTTTCGTATGATGAAAAAAGCCCGATTGCCTTTAACCCTTTTTACCTGGGTGAAGGCGAAACAATGGATATCGAAAAGCGGGAAAGCCTCAAAACATTGCTGCTGGCGTTGTGGAAGAAAGATGACGAATCTTTCCGCCGTTCCGAATACGTTGCTTTGTCCAACGCGATCAGTTATTACTTTGAGTACCTGCGTAACCATGGTGATTTATTTCCGTGCTTTAACAGCTTCTACGATTTTTTGCAGCACCATTTTGTTGAGCGCCTGAAAACAGACAAGGTAAAAGAGAAAGATTTTGACGTAGACAACTTCCTGTTTGTCCTGCGGCCTTATTATAGCGGCGGGGAGTACGACTACCTCCTGAATGCCAGGGAAAACCTGGACATGCTGCACCAAAGGCTGGTGGTGTTTGAACTGGACAATATCAAAGACAACCCGATCCTGTTCCCCGTGGTGACCCTGATCGTCATGGAAATGTTCATCAGCAAGATGCGCAAGCTGAAAGGTATCCGTAAAGTAATCACGATCGAGGAAGCCTGGAAAGCCATTGCCAAGGCTGGGATGGCTGAATTCCTCAAATATCTCTACAAAACAGTCCGCAAGTTCTTTGGCGAGGCTATCGTGGTGTCACAGGAAGTAGATGACATCATTAATTCACCTATCATCAAGGAGGCCATACTGAGCAATGCGGACTGCCGCATCCTGCTTGATATGCGGAAGTTCCAAAACCGCTTTGACGCCTTGCAGGCAACACTTGGGTTGTCGGACAAAGGCAAGATGATGACGCTATCCCTGAATAAGGCGAACGACCCGGCGCGTTCCTACCGCGAACTGCTGGTCGACCTGGGCGGTGTGCAGCTGAAGGTCTATGGCTATGAGCCCTCACCGGAAGAGTACTATGCCTATACAACGGAAGAAAAAGAGAAGGTCAAGGTCATGGAGTACGCGCAACGTTACGGCAGCATTAAAAAGGGCATCCAGATGCTGATCCAGGGCCAGTCAAATCATTAACCAATAAAACAAATGCATTATGAATTGGAAAGACGCTACAAAACGATGGTCCCTGTTGTTGTCCTTCAAGGAGCATGAGACGATGGGCAGGGCGATGGTCAGGCATATGCTGGGCCAGCAGTACATACACGCCTACCCGGACCGTGATTGTATCAAAACAGAAACGGTGTCATTCAGGGCCGTGAGCCATGCCACCAATCTGTGGGTAGTCCAGCAGGTAGTGACACGGAAAATATTGTTACCAAACGGCGATACGCAAACCACCACTTCTGCACCCGTCTGCTGGCATGCCGTGCTAACACCCGGGCTGGCCATGCAGGAATTGACCGGGCAACTGCGTATCGTGGTATTTCACCCGGAACAAATGAGGCTCTGGCTGGACGGCCAGTTATTTACAAACATCCCTATATGAAAAAGACAGGTTTTACTCTCCTCATGCTGATCATGCTGTGCATGCCCCGCCAAAGCCATGCACAGGATATTACCGTGATCATCAAGGAGGCCATCAAAAAAGTGGTCAAGGCTTTTGACTTGCAGGTACAGCGGCTGCAGACCAAGACGATCTGGTTGCAGAATGCACAAAAGGCCGTTGAAAACGAAATGCAGCAATTGCACCTGGACGAGATCAGCGACTGGGTGCAGAAGCAAAAGGACCTGTACCAGGAGTATTTTGACGAATTATGGCGCGTCAAAACAGCCATCACCTATTACCATAGGGTGAAGGATATTATCGGGCGGCAGGCGCAGTTGGTCGCTGCCTATAAGAGAGCCTGGGGCCTGTTGCAGCAAGACAAGCATTTCACGCCGGAAGAACTGGAACATATGCAGGCTGTATATACGGGGCTGGTAGATGAAAGCCTGAAAAGCATCGACGAACTCAGCCTGGTTATCCAGTCTTTCGCCACGCAGATGTCCGACCAGCAGCGGCTCCGGCTGATCGACCATGCCAGCGCCTCGGTAGACCATACCTATGCAAACCTCAGCCGGTTCAACAACCAGAACATGATGCTGAGCCTCCAACGGGCAAGGGATGCGGAAGATGTGGATGTTATCAAAAAAATGTACGGCCTGCCATGAGACGGAGCAAGATGAAGATAGAAGACGAGCTGTTGGCGGCGCATTGGAACCAGTTGCTGTCCGCAGGCTACGACGCAGGCACCCTGGGTTACCCCGGTATCGATGAAAGGTTCATCCACCGCCTGCACCTGCAAATGCAGGACGCTATTTCCGGCACAACAATGGACGACGGCCAAAGCCGGTTTACGATTGATACCACCGGCCTGTTTTCAGCAGCGCAGGAAATGGTCCATTTTAAGTTCCGCTATAGCTACGAACCTGGTTCAGGCAAGCTGGCGGTTGATAAAGTCACCGCCCGGCTGCATGACTTGTCTGTTGATATACCGGTCC
>CAZRDD010000627.1:0-3113 GCA_964598675.1 uncultured Parafilimonas sp. | reverse complement strand
GCCAATGCTGTGCTGTTCATCAAATTTGCTTTTGTTGTATTGATTGGTGTAAAAACCATTCATGCCCTCGTACAGGCCCGATGCACCAAAAAACAACTTGTCTTTTATTAATGGTGTGCGTATAGCCGCCGTATAGCGCTGCTCACCATAATTGCCAATACTTGCCTCTGCAAAACCATCGGTGGTATTGGTGGGTTGTTTGGTAATAATGTTTATTACTCCGCCCATGGCGTTGCGGCCATACAAGGTGCCTTGCGGGCCCCTTAGTATTTCTACACGGGCAGCATCAAACAGTTGTGGTATATAGGTATCCAGCGTAAACTGGTTTACCCCGTCAATGTAAGTGGTTACGGCGGGGTCGTATGAGGAAGAAGTTATCCCCCGTATGGAAGTAACATTTCTGCCGTCGCCTGGGTTGCCCGAATATAGGTTGGGTACAACGGCAGTAAGGTCTTTCGTGTTCCACAAGCGGTAGTCTTCAATGTTTTTAGCCGTTAGTGCCGATACGCTTAATGGGGCGCTTTGTACATTCTCATCCTTTTTTTCGGAGGTTACCACCACTGCTTCAAGCTGGTTGGCAGCTTCCTCCAACTGTATGCTGATGGGTGTGTTGCCTTGCTTTTCTACATGTATTTTTTCGTTAACAGCCGCGTAGCCCAGTGCCGAAACTGCAATGGTATAATCGCCTGCGGCAAGGTGCTTTACTTCAAAACCACCCTGTGCATTTGTTATAACTGTAAGGTTTGTGTTGAGTATATACACCGATGCACCACTGATGGGTGTTGATTTTTTGTCTGTTACTTTACCTGAAACAACACCTCCTTCCTGGCTGAAAGCCGAAAGGCTGATCATGATGCAAGCGAGAGGATAAAAGATTTTTTTCATCGTTAAAATAAGTGGTCGTCTGAGACTATAAAATTGAACACCGGTTTTTTGTTGTCATAATAATTATTTAGAAGGGTTAATTTTGAATGTTTTGCCAAAACAGTAAGCCGCTTTTTATTAAGCCATCAGGTTAATTGAAACAGCTTTTGCAGGTAACCCGAAAAGGGTATGCCCGGAAAACTTTCAACATATTTGATGGTAAAATCGGGGAAGCTATGCACTATTTTTATTTTAAAATCAGGAAAGCTTTCTACTACTTGCCATTTGCCTGGCCCATCAGGAAATGATTCTACAATCAAAACATGTAAGTCGGCAAAGCTGTCTACTATCTTAATTTTATAGTCTGGATAGTTTTCTACAAATTTTATTTTGCCATAAATTTTAGATACATCTGGAGTTGCCATTTTTTTTGAGTTAGGGTTTATGAATAAATACGTTGAATTGTTTTTTGTTTGGCTTAAGTTTTAATGTATGCCCATTACACACCCGGTAAAACCTGCATTACTATGCTGAGGTATAACCGGCTTTCGCAAGGCTGTGTTATAAATTACTTACCGCTGTTAATTTTTGGGCCTGCTGGCGTAAAAGCTGCCGAACGAAACTGCTTCCCTGGCTTTTTTCGCTTTGCTCAGGTAAATATAATTTACCACCAATACACCAATTACAATCACAAGTCCAAAAAACTCCCTCGATTCTTCCACCCAGGGCGTTTCGGCTTTCATTGTTTCAGCAAGGTTTTGGGCATTGTGTTTTTTTATCCAGTCAATGATGCCATTTTCATCAAACACTTTATACACTGCATAAGCACTGTACACAATAAACCCCAGCCAGTATGCCAGTGGCGAAAACTTCTTTTTTATGGAGAACCAGCACAGACCTGCTGCATACAGGTAAATAGGTACCCATATGTATGGGTCGGGGTCGTTATACTGGAGGGCCGCAAATACTACGAATGAAACAATAAAGAACCAGTTAAACACTTTCATATATAGGCAATTTAATTTTTTGCAAAGTTACCGGCTTAGTTGCATAACCAGTTCCTGTATTTCGGGTACGGTGCGGTAATACTTTATCAGCAGCCCGCTGCTGTTGTACAAGGCAGTAAACGGCGTAACCGATACATGGTAAAAGTTAAGGGTGGCACTGTATAACCCCTCTGTACCCACTTTAATATTGGCGTAATTGCTTAACTTAAAAGTGTTTACAAAGTTTTTAACGGGTGCAACACCTGGGGCGTTGCATATCATAACTATTTGTATGCCACTAAACTTTTTAATGTTTTTAAGCAGGTTTTTGGTGTATTGCCTGCAATGTTCGCACTCGGGGTCAAAATATACAATCATTAACGGCTTGCTTTTGTTAATGTTTGATGCGTTGTAGTATGTAACACCATCGGTTAATATCATATTAAACGGCGGTATTGTTTTGGGTACTTCAAACTGTTGTGCAAAGCTGTTAAAACACAGCAGCATGCACAATGCCGCAGCCAATGTTTGTATTAATTTTTTTGCCCGCATAAATAATGGCCGGTAAATTACATAAAAACATAGGCACATAGCGCAAAAGCATCTATATAAATTAATATATGTTTTGCCGCTGTGTACCTATGTTTAGCACTATTTACATTTACAGCAGGTTGCTGCTTATATAATTAAAGCTGGTGGTTATATTTTCAATGGGCTTTGGTGCGCCATCCTGCTCCACAAAAAAGTGTTTAACGCCAGCTGTTTTTGCGGCAGCAAATATGGGTTTAAAGTTAACCATGCCTGTACCTACTTCCGTCGGCTGTTTTTTATCTGCACTTATGTCTTTAACATGCCACAGCGGAAAACGGCCCGGATTGGCTTTAAACAGTTCTGCCGGGTTTACGCCTGCTACGGTGGCCCAGCCCAGGTCAAGCTCAAATTTTAGCAAATCGGTGCTTACCTGGCTTAACAATACATCGTATGGTTTAACGCCATCCACTACTTCAAACTCGTGGGTATGGTTGTGGTAGCACAGGGTAATACCTGCTTTTTTGGCGGCTTCGCCAGCTTTGCTTAAAATATCCACCGCTTCTTTAACTTCATCGCCTGTACCCAGTGGTATGGAGGCACACACCAAAAATTTAAGGCCACCCTCAGCCACCTCATCCACTATTTGCTGGTGATTGTCTTTAAGGTTCATCATCGGCGGCATTTTAGGCATTACAAACTTTTTAGGGGTATCGGCACCAGGCCTTTTACACC
>CAZRDD010000626.1:0-3122 GCA_964598675.1 uncultured Parafilimonas sp. | reverse complement strand
ATACCATTGATACACTGGTGCGGTGCCGCCGTTTACAGCAGTTGCAGTAAAGTTTACCTTGGTGCCTGCGCATATTGGACTGGCAACATTGGCTGTAATGGTTACTGATGGTGATACCGGTGTGCAGAATACAAACCCTGCCAGCGTTGCTGTACCTGAAGGGGTGGTAACGAGTATATTACCCGATGCACCGTTGCCTGTAATGGCTGAAATTACGGTATCGGACAACACTGAATATGAAGCTGCTGCTGTTCCGCCAAAGCTTACCACTGCAGCACCAGTAAAGTAGCGGCCTTTTATGGTTACCGGTACCCCTGCGCCCCCTGTGGCCGGGCCAAAGGAATATATTACCGGCGGAAGCGCTACTGTTTTAACAGTAATAACAGCGGTATCCTTACAGCCATTGCTGTTGGTTACTACTAATGTGTAAACCCCTGCACCAACTGCAACAGGTGTTGCTGTGCTGTAGGTATAGGTTAAACCTGTAGTATTATAAAGTGTTGTAATGTTGGCCGTGCTGTTGGTACCAATGGTTATTACAGTATCGTTACCCAAATTTGGTTTGGGGTAATTGTTTAATGTAATAACAGCAGTATCCCTGCAACCATTGGCGTTGGTTACATACAGTGTGTATGTACCCTTTGCAACAATACTGTCAGGCCGTGCTGTACTCCATGTTGCAGTTAAACCTGTAGTGTTATAAATGTTTACCAGGCTTATACTGCTGCCTGCACAGGTGTATACAGTAGTATCCTTACCCAGGTTTGGTTTTTGTACTACCAAATAACTGCTGGTAACTGCACTGGTATCAGCAGGGGTGCTGCCAATAATACGCACACGGTAATGTATGCCGTTAATAAGCGTGTTTGGCAAGCCAACCTTTATGGTTACTGGTACTAAGCTGCCCGCTGCCACCAATGGCAGACTGCCAATTTTTACAGGGCTGGTAAAGTTGCCTGCGGTATCGCTCAACTGCACGGTAAATACATTGCCTGTTTTATAGGCACCAGACACTTTTGCGGTAACAGCCATGCTGTCGCCGGGGCAAGGCTTTAAAGTAGCCAGGTTAACACTGTCTATCCTAAGCAGGTACGCATTAACCACTTTAACAGTTGTATCGCCACCGCAACCATACTGGTTTGCTGCAATAACTTTTATGGTTTGCGTACCTGCTGAAGGCCATGTTATGCTGGCTGTATTTGCACTGGCGGCAGGTGTTGTATTTGTAGCAAGCCATTTCCACGTATAGCCCGTTATAGCGGTTACACTGTAAGGGTTGGCTGCTGCAATGTTTACAGCAGAGTCGCCGGTAATTGTTACGGTGCGCGGGGCATCGTGTATTACCAGTGTATCGCTGCCGGTAATGCCTGTTACCACAGGGTTGCTGCTAACAAGCCTTATGCGGTATTTATTACCTTCCGTTAAATGGGCTGGCAGCGCCAGCTTAACAATACTATCGCCCGTAGCGGTAAATGTACCAACGGTTGTTGGGGTGGTAAATGCACCAGCAGTATCACTCAACTGCAGAGTAAACTGGTTACCTGCTGCATAGGTGCCAGCAGCATCGTAGCTAAACGCCAGCGTATCTTTTGCGCAGTAGGCTGCTTTGCGTAATAACCTGTTAATGGCTATTGCAGGGGCGGTTACTGCTGCCGATACTTTAAAACTGTATTTATACACAAACCCCCAATTGCCATTGGCATTGCGGGCACGTACAAAAAGGTTATGCCCGGCTGCGGTAAGCCCGGATATGTTAATGGCAAGGTTAAGCCCGGCAAGGTTAAACGTGCCGGTATCAACTATAACAGGTATACCCTTGCCATAGCCGGGGTCGGTATCAAAATAATATTCAATCTGTTTAATGGCGGTTGCTTTGTAAGCAACTGTATCAGTGGCGTATGGCCTGGCAAATAACCATTTATTATCAATACCCCAATTGCCAAGGGCATTTTGGGCACGTATGCCAAGCACGTGCACACCGCTGGCAAGGGTGCTGTCAACAGGTACATTTATAGCAACATTGGCTAAGCTGGTACCCGGGGTAAACGTTATGGTTTTGGCTTTACCAAAGCCAGGGTCTTTGTCAATGTAGTATTCAACCCTGGTAATGTTGCTTGTAGCCGTTTTTGCGGTATCCGATGGGTAAGGCCTTGCGAAAAGCCACCTGTTATCAATGCTCCATTTACCGTTAGCGTTCAACGCACGCACACCAAGTACATGTACACCGTAGCCAACATTCGCAGGGTTAATACTAAGCGTAATATTAGCCAGCGAAGTACCTGGTGTTATGGTAACTGCGGTGGCTTTGCCAAAGCCGGGGTCGTTATCAAGATAATACTCCACGCGGCTAATGTTGGCTACAGGCGCTTGTGCACCAGTATCTGCCGCATAGGGCCTGGCAAAAATCCATTTATTATCAATACCCCATTTTCCATTGGCATTTTGGGCGCGTATGCCAAGTATATGTACGCCATAGCCAACATTGACGGGGTTAATATTAACAGCAATATTGGTAAGGCTTGTTGCCGCAGTAATAGTTACTGTAGTAGCTTTGCCAAAACCGGGGTCTGTATCTATATAGTACTCCACCCGGCTTATATTGGCCGGCTGGGCTGCAGCGTGTATCGCCAGGGCACAGCACCATATAATGCATCGTATAAACTTTTGCATAAAGGTTTATTTATAATGTTAGGTGCTGCTGTTAGCGGCTTTGCACGCTGAATGTTATGGTATAAGGGTTGGTTGATGTTGTGCTGCTTGGGGCCGTTAGTTTGTAAAAAGTTGGTACGGCAGGCAGGCCGCTTAACACATAGGGTGTTGTACCGCCAAAAATACCGCAATCAATACCACCTGCACCTGCTGCTTTTGCCGGGCTACCGGTAGCCAGTGCATATTTACCATCGTAAGATGTATTACTGGAAGCGGTAATAAAAAAGGGTGTTGTGCTGTTGCTAACTGCCTGGTTGCCGTTGGTGCCGGCAATAAAGCTTGCACTTATACCATAATCTGCATCCTGAATACAATATTGATAAACGCTGTTTAAATCACCACGGGCATTGCCGTTAACGAAAATGCAGTTTTTTACTATAGCATTGGCACCCATTAGATCCGGCGACGAAATC
>CAZRDD010000625.1:0-3139 GCA_964598675.1 uncultured Parafilimonas sp. | reverse complement strand
AGCAGCAGTGGTCACGTGCCGAAGATTCGCAGAAACAATCAACCGAAAGACAGCAGGAAAAAATACAGGCCAATATTGCATTAAAGCAGCAGGAGGTTTTAAAAATAAACGAAAAACTGGAAGTAATTGATGCAGCTTTTTATGGTTGGTTAAACATACACAAGCCGGGATGGGAAGCTACCATTGGCAAGGTAGGCGCAGATGAATTGTTGTTTAATACAAGCCTTGCCCCACAACTGTCTGGTGCTGCTGGCAACCTGTTTGGTATAAACCTGAATTTAACCGATATGCCCGTACGCGTTAAAACGGCAGAACAATACGCATTGGAGCAGGAGGCTGTTACCACCGAAATAAAACAGCTTGAACAGGAAGTAGCCGCACTGCAGGCTGGGCTGGTGCAGCAACTGGATAAATTAAGAAAGAAATATCAGCCCGGGCTTAAAGAAGTAAAGGATGGCTTACTTGAAAAAAAGTATACTCAGGAGCAGGATACATTGCAGCTACAGCAGGCCAGGCTGCAACAAAATGACTGGGCATTAAAAGCCGCCAGTGCAAGGCAGGAGGCGCTATCTGCTGCAGATGCCGCCATTGCAAAGGCCAATGAGGCGCTTGCAGCTGCCGAACAGGCGTTAAAGCAAAAAGAAGAAGCGCTTTCAGTTAATTTGAAGCTAAAGGAAAAAGAATATACAAAAAAAATTAGCACGGCAGAGCAGCAACTGGTGGAAGGGTTAGCCCAATTAGCCAACGCTTTAAAAACCCGGCAGGCAGCATGGAAGCTACAGGAGCAGGAACTGGAAAACCGGAGGCTGGAAGAACTGGCAGGCAAGGGTGTTGATACATTACGGATTGAAAAAATTAGTGCAATGCTGGAGAAGATTGCAGGCGAACTCGCTTTTATTGAAGATAAACGCGACCTGCTAATAATGTACCAGAACGACAGAAAAGAATGGATAGACCGAGCAGGTGAATTTAGAAGCAATAAGGTGGTGCAGGAGCAGCAGCTAACGCATGAGTATGAAAAATACAACTTTCAGGCGTTGGCTGTAAAGGATAAATTAACAGAAGCTGCAGATAGGCTTTCACGTGCAGAAACACAACTTGTTGAAGCGGAAGAAAACCTTAAAGCTTTTGGCCGCTTTCAGCAAACCGACGCATGGTTAAGCATAGAACCCGCCTATATACAAGAAAAGGATGCCTATAAAAATGAACGCACCTGTTTACATTTAATTGAAGAAATAAACCGTTGCCATTATAACGCCATAACACGGTTAGATAACCTTAAAGAAGCTGCCAATAAATTTCTAGGCAATTTCTCGGTTCAAAATATTTTCAATTTTCCACAGGTACTCTCCAGTAAACAGGATTACCGGCAGTTTACAGAGGAACTAAACGAATTTATTAACAATGGCAAGATAACAGAGTTTGAAAAAAGGGTAAATGAACGCTTTGCCAATGTGATAAAACTGGTGGGTAAAGAAACAGCAGACCTTATGTCAAAAGCGGGCGACATTCAAAAAATAATCTCGAATATTAACAGGGATTTTGAAAGCAAAAACTTTGTTGGTGCAATTAAAAAAATTGAGTTGCGCATTAACGACAGCGCAAACAGTGTAGTACAGTTGCTGGTAAGAATTAAAAAGTTTAATGATGAGCACAGCTTTGATATTGGTGGGCTAAACCTGTTTTCTACAACCGACAGCGAAAGTAAAAACAAAAAAGCTGCCGACCTTTTGAAACAACTTAGTAAGGCAATTACAGAATACCGCAGGGAAGTAATAGCATTGTCTGACTCTTTTGAACTGCAGTTTAGGGTCGAAGAAAACGAAAATGATACGGGATGGGTGGAGAAGCTATCCAACGTTGGCTCAGAAGGGACGGATGTACTGGTAAAAGCGATGATTAATATTATGCTGCTGAATGTTTTTAAAGAAGGGGCCAGCAAACGCTTCCGCGAGTTCAGGCTGCATTGCATGATGGATGAAATAGGCAAACTTCACCCCAACAATATTAAAGGCATATTGCAGTTTGCCAACGACCGTAATATTTTGTTAATCAACGGTTCGCCTACTGAAACCAATGCATCAAACTACCGCCATATATATAAACTTGAGAAAGATACTAAGCGTTTTACTAAAATAAAACGCATCATCACCAATTACAGCACTACGTGATATTACCCATACATATTGCCCTAAAGCTGCAGGAAATGCTGGCAACAGGCGCACCTGTGCCATCATCGTTAATGAAGCATACATTGGTACAGCGCATGCTGGATGATGCAGTATTGATAAAAAAGCAAAATAGTAAAACTAAAGCCGTTATTACAATAACTGATGTTGCTGCCTTAAACAACTACCTGCATAACGTTTTTGGCATTGTTTCGCTGAATGATTATATTGAAAAGCACTCAGATGAAAATTTAACCAGGCACGAAGCGGTAGCCGTATCAGGCAACTCAAAACTTAAAACCATCCGTACATTTAAAGGCTTCCTGGTTAATAGTTATCAACCCATCATTACTCAGTTGCGGGGCAGCAATTTTGTTGTACAGCCCATTGATGGTACTTATACATTTATTACCGATTTTGAAACGTTTTTACCGGATAAATCTGTAATAATTATAGGAGTGGAGAATGCTGAAAATTTCCGTTATATACACCAGCAGGCTTACTTATTTAAAGGGTTAACGCCGCTGTTTGTTAGCCGTTATCCCCATAGCAACGATTTGCTAACCTGGTTAAAAAAATACCCAATCCATATCTCCATTTTGGGGATTTTGATTTTGAAGGCATTCAAATTTATCTTCATCAATATAAAAAACACCTTAACAACAGGGCCACATTTTATACCCCTGATAATATTGAGAAAGTACTGGAAAAATATGGAAACAGGGAATTATACAACCGGCAATTTGCCCATTTAAAAAAATTGCCTGTAAGTGCAGAAGCTGCTGTTAACAGCCTTACACAACTTTTTCATAAATATAAAAAGGTGCTTGAACAGGAAATATTTGTTACGCAACCCCAACTGTAAAAAAGATTAATTACTGTTGTTTTGTGTAAGGCAACAGCTATAAATTTAAATCAGATTTGTCTATGGAGTATATAAACAATGGAGCCTGTATCTTGTAACTCAGCCA
>CAZRDD010000624.1:0-3141 GCA_964598675.1 uncultured Parafilimonas sp. | reverse complement strand
GTATATCGCCTTTAAAATCCTTTTTCTTGCCCAGGTTAGCGATGGCCTTTATTTTACCGGTTTTCACCTCCATTACAATGGCGCAACCATGTTCTGCCTCGTTGCTTACAAGCATCTTTAACAGGGCTTTTTCCGTAATATCCTGTATATGTGTATCAATAGTGGTGATGATATCTTTGCCATTCTCCGGTTCAATCTGGTAATCTTCATCAACCGGTACAGCTACACCACCTGAAACATACCTTACCAGGCGCTTGCCTACGCGGCCTGTTAAAAGCGAATCGTAAGTGCGCTCCAGCCCTACTTTTTGCGAGTTGTCCCTGTCGAGCCCAACGGTTCTGAAAGCCAGCATTTTAAAAGGGTTCAACCTTTTATTTTGCACCATTGGTATAAACCCGCTTTTATTGCGGCCCAGTTTTATTAAAGGCAGCTGCTTAAACTTTTGATAGATTTCAAAACTTACGTTCGACTGCAATGGCAGGTACCTGTCCTCATCTTCATACCCTTCTTTCAGCATTTTCTTATACTCTGCTGTTGTGCGGTCGCCAAACAGGTTTGATAATCCGTAGCTTAGAGAATCGAGATTGGCAAAAAAACGCTTGCCGTTATTTTCTCTAACCCCTTCGGCACCAAAGTCTACAAATATGTCAAACTCGGGTACGCTGGTGCTAAGCATTTCGCCATCGGCGCTGTATATGGTACCCCTTTCGGCAGCAATGGTTTCCATTTTTTCGTGCAGGCTGTCGTTCATGCCCCTCCAAAACTTACCTTCAACCTGCTGAATATAAAAAGCCTTGCCAAGTATAACAGCACATATTACCGCCACTACTATGTAGCTTAGGTAAACCCGCCATAATATGTCTTTCTTTACTTCCAAGGCTTAATTGTTGTTAAGTGTTTTTAGGTTAGCAACCTTTGTTTTTCGGTTCACAGGCTCTGCTATCATGGTTTTTCATTCTGCATGCTATTTGCCACCCATGGCTATATGCAGGGGCGGCTGCGCCGAAAGTTTAAGGCCCCGCTTTGCTGCGGCCTCAACCACCTGCCCTTCCCTGCTGTTGATAATCTCCTCGCTTTTAAGTGTTTTGTATTCGTATTTAAGGTCCTTAATTTCCCGGCTGGTAATATTTATCTGGCGGATGATTTTGTCTGCCTCATGGCCATTGGCTATATATAACACTGCCAGAAAAGCTACAAACAAAAAAAACACCAGGTTATTGAGTATCCAGCGGTAGCTGAACAACCCCTTTATTTTGGGTATCCTTCGTTTTGATTGTACTGTTTCCATAATTGCAGGTTATTTATCGTTTAAAATGCCATGCCGGCAACCAATAGTTTTTTTAATAACACCTTCTCTCTTTTCCCCCTGTTCTCTTTTCTTACACCCTCAACCTTCTGCCTCACCCATTCTTCTACCTTACACCTTCTACCTTCCGCCTTTCCTTTAACCTTACACCCTTTCCGCCACCCTAAGTTTTGCACTGCGCGACCGCGGGTTTCGTTTTGTTTCCTCTTCCGAAGCCACCACCGGTTTTTTGGTAATTATTTTCAGCGGCTGCTCTTTTACATTTGTAGCAAAAGGGTTTTCCGGTTCATCGCCTTCTTCTCCATGCCTGAAATAGTTTTTCACTATCCTGTCCTCTATCGAATGAAACGTAATAATCGCAGCCCTCCCACCTTTATTGAGCACCTCGGGCAATTGTTGCAACATTTCTTTTAAAGCACCCATTTCGTCGTTTACCTCTATCCTAAGTGCCTGAAAAACCTGCGCCAGGTATTTATTGGGGTTACCCTTTACTACCGGGTGCAGTACGGCTTTTAACGCATCAATGGTTTGCACCGATTTAAACTGCCTGTGTTGTACAATATGCTTTGCCAGCGTTTTTGCATTGGTAACCTCGCCATACTGTTCAAACATTTTATGCAGTTTTGCCTCGCTGTAAGTCATCAATATGTCTGCAGCGGTTGTGGGTTGCCTTCTGTCCATCCTCATATCAACCGGCCCGCTGAACCTTGTTGAAAAACCACGCTCCCCTTCATCAAACTGGTAGCTACTTACGCCCAGGTCGGCCAGTACCCCATCTACACCCGTAATTTTATGCAGTTTTAAAAACCGCTGCAGGTGCCTGAAGTTCTGTGCCACAAAAATCACCCTGCTGTCGGCAGGTATATTTTGTTGTGCGTCAGCATCCTGGTCAAAAGCCACCAGTTTGCCGGTTTCGCCCAGCCTGTCTAATATGCCTTTTGAATGGCCACCTCCACCAAAAGTGCAGTCCACATACACCCCGCCGGGCTTTATAGCCAATGCCTCCAGCGTTTCGTTAAACAAAACAGGTATATGATATTCGTTCTGCATTTTTACGTATTAGTTTACCAAATCATCCTTGCATATTGGCACCAACTTCCATAGCCAGTGCGCTAAAGTCTTCTGCCGATATTTGTTCAAAGAGCTGTTTGTATTTAACCGCATCCCAAATCTTAATCTTGTCTATATCCGATGCCAGCACAATATCTTTTGTAAGGCCAGCATACTCCTTTAACGATGGGGGCAAAAGCAGCCTTCCGGCACTGTCTAATTCCACCTCGGTTGCACCTCCCAAAAAAATCAACTTAAATTGGCGTACTTTGGGGTCAAAATCGTTCAACTTGCTCAGTTTCTCTACCAATACCTCCCATGCTTTTATGGGGTATAGTATCAGGCATTTTTCAAAGCCACGGCTTACCACAAACCTGTTTTCGCCATCGGGGAATTGCTTTTTTAAGCCCCCCGGCAGCAGAAAACGGTTTTTGGTATCAACCGTTACTTCAAATTCGCCTATGAAACTCATGATTTGAACATTTTTTTACACTTTTTCCTACTTTCTCACACAAAGAGACTGATTTGTTACTCATTAGAGCAATAAATGGCTTCTTTTTTTTCCACACTTTACATTTTGAAATGTGAATTGATGTGGATAACTCTGCATATCATCATAAATTCTTAACATGGCAGGCTATTCCGCAACTCCGCTTCTAAAAAAACTGGGGATAAAAGAAAACAGCAAACTGTTGCTGGTAAACGCCCCTGGCAATTATTTTACCCTGCTGGAAGCTGACATAAGCCACCAGTTAACGGGTAATATGCAGGAAGCAGACCTGTTT
>CAZRDD010000623.1:0-3142 GCA_964598675.1 uncultured Parafilimonas sp. | reverse complement strand
AACTGCGCAGAGTAGAATTATTAGTGCGTAAATAAAACAGTGGGCAAGGGGGAACAAGAAAAAAGTATATTAATATATTTTTAGGCTGATGCCGCGACTTTAAGCACCAGCCTATTTATTTATAAATAAAATAACAATGTTAACCTCAATTACCAAAATACTGGCAAACCCCAATTTAAGCCTGCTATTTTCGCTTCAGCCTTCAGCGTGACAATGCAATACATCTAGCATCAACAGCAATATTTTATAAAATAATTTTCAGACGTGAAGCCCCCGTGTTTTACAATTCAGGCCAGTACCTATTTATTTAATAATTTAACCCTTATGCCTGCATTAACAACGGCACCGTCAAGGGGCGCGTAAATATCTTTAAAAACGGGGTTGGCTAAACTGCCGGTATAAATGCTTCCCCAGCGGGTTTGCCGTTGGTCAGTCAGATTTTCAGCATTAATAAAAACATCCAGGTGCTTCCACATTTTTTGAAGCAACAAGCCAAAAGTAACAAAGCCTTTGCCCAATGTGCCATTGCTTAATAATTGCGGGCCTGTGTAAAAGCTTTCTACGCCAAAACGAAAACTGCCTTCAATTTCATAAGTAGCATCAAAATTCAACAGGGTTTCAGGCATTAACGGTTGTATGCTGCTTATACCGTTAAAATGTTGCCTGGCAGTGGTATGTGTATAACCCAGGTAAAAAGCCAGTTCGTCAATAACCAGCTTAATGTTTGTTTCGGCACCCTGTGTTGTTAAATATCCCGGCGCATTAATAAAAGTATTGTTTTGTAAAATCAGGGGCCTGTTTACATTGGTATAAAAGAAAAGCTGGTTTATACTAATGGTTGCTTCTTCACCTAACCTGCCCCTGTAGTTTAAATCACCATTCAGCCCATAAGACTGCTCTGCCTGCGTATTGCCAAGGTTCAACGGCTGAATGTTACGGTAACCCTCCTGCTCCGCCACGTCGTTAAATAACGACGGCATTTTGTAACCAAGGCCGCCGCCAATACGGCTTGTTAATGCTTTAGAAAGCCTGAACAGGGCGTTAACCCGCGGTAAAACTACAGGGCCAGGCGTTTTTGCCGGCGCTGGTGTATTTTTATCCAGCCTTAAGCCGCTTTCTATGGAAAACCAGTTGACCACCTTAAAGGTGTTTTGTACAAATGCACCAAAGGTTGTTAAGGTATAGCCCAGGGCATTTTGCGGAGCTTTTGCCATAAAATGGTCTGTAATTATATTAACGCCTGCCACCCCATTTGTGTTCACCCCCTTTTTTACATAGTTTACTTCACTGAAGGAAGCAACCTGTTTTCCCGAAAAAGCAAATCCGGGCTCATTTAATTGCCGGTCAAAATAGCCGATGCTGTTTTTAAAATTAACCTGGCTTCCAGCACTTATAATATGGGTAAAGGCCATTTGGGTAAAAAACCGCAATACCTTGTTGCGTTCAAAATATTGGTGAGTACTGTCTGCATTGCCTGCAATAACCTGCATATCTCCACCATAACGGTCTTCATAAGTAGTATTTACGCCTATCCATCCGTTATTATGTTCATTAATATTGAAAAATAGTTTTGGATTTATGGTAAACCGTTTGGTTTGCGGTACAGCACTTAAACCACTGCCACCGGGGTCGTACGCCGCATTGTAATTATACGAGCCTAGTACAGTAGTACCAATGTGTTTAAATTGCCTGCTGTAATATCCGCTTGCATCAACCCCTTTTGCAGTTGTTCCATTTAACAAAAAAGTAAGTTCCGGTAACGTGTCGGGGGTTTTGCTTATCAGGTTTATCAGCCCTGCAATTGCGCCCCCACCATATAAGGTTGAAGCCGACCCCTTGATAAACTCTACCTGCTTAAAATCCAGCGGGCTAATTTGTAATAAACTTAGATTACCCGAAAATCCACCATAAAGCGGCATCCCATCCTGTAGTAGCTGCGTATACCGGCTGTCAAGCCCCTGAATTCGAAAACTGGCATTGCCGCTCACGGCCGATAATTGCTGAACGTGAATACCAGTGGCTTCACCCAGCAGCATTTTAATATCACCCGGCCGCATGGTAGTTTTTTCATCCAGCTCTTCCAGTGGCAGTGCTTCTATACGCGTTGGCACATCCCCCAGGTTTTGGCTGATACGCGTTGATTGCACCGTTACTTCCGCCAGCTCTCCAGCCTGCGGTTGAAGCTCAATTTCAGTAACCCTGTTTGGAAACGGAAGCGGAAAACTATATACCTGTTCAAATGAGGTGTAACCCACATAATTAACCCTGATGGTGAATGTTCCGTTTGGAATGTTAAAGAGGCTGATAAGGCCGCTGGTATCAGTAATTGCGGCTACATGCAAATTGGGTATTACAACAGCAGCCCCTTTAAGAATTTGCTTCGTATTGCCATTGCTAATTCTGGCTGTAAAAGTGTTTTGCCCAAGCCCACAATAAACAAAAAACAGGCATGGCAAAATAATCACTGATGCTTTCATTGATTAAAAAGTTATGGCCCCTTGCCCAATTGCAGCACTATGGCGCAATACAGCACGGTTGCAGTAAATAAAATAGTGTGGGAATAAAAATTTAACCGGAATAATAACTATGCAAGAGGGGGCCTTAGCAGCGTACGCCGGTAATCAGACGACTGAAAACACGCTGATTTTTCAAAATTTTCCATTAACTGCTGCCTGGGGGGTACAATGAAAGCCCCGCAATATGAAATAAAGACACTTAAAGGATTGGCCTGGTGCAAAAACTGCGCGGAGCTTGTGCCGTTTTGCGGTTTATCCCGCCTGTTATGCCCTAAAATCTCTTTGCCGTGCAATAAATAATCGCCAATAAAATCTACTATACCAACTTCTTCAGGGGTAGTAATTTGGGTGTAGCTCCGGTACATTTCCGGTATGTCCTGTATCAAAGAAAAATCACTAAAAGGCAATATTATACTGCCCGCCAGGAACAGCCATGCCACAAACCCTCCAATGATTTTTTTACACATTAAAACAAATATACAAATACAATGGCATACAGAAACCTGGGCAGCATTTTGGGGGTATTGACAAACATAAAAAAAGCCCCTTGTTAAACAAGGAGCTTTTCGAGTTTTTGCGGACCGGACGGGACTCGAACCCGCGACCTCCGCCGTGACAGGGCGGCA
>CAZRDD010000622.1:0-3143 GCA_964598675.1 uncultured Parafilimonas sp. | reverse complement strand
GGCAATCTTTTTTACCTCGATATTTTTATAATTAGCCAAAACCCATTTTGCCGCAGAAACAACATCATTATCATCCAAATGCTCAATAAAAAAACAAGCCTTATTATTCTTTAAAATTGTTTCGGCATCACCAGTGTTGGGTGTTAATATTACTGGAAGGCCACTCAAAAAATATTCGCCCAGTTTTATGGGTGCCACACCCGCCATTGAGAAAAAGTTACGCCGTAGTGCAAGCGCGGCATCTGCGGCTGCAAGGTATTGGGGCATTTCAACAAAAGCAACCTGCTTAACAATAACGGCATCTTCAATACCCGCGAGTAATGCCTGGTTATTTTGTATAAAGCCACATCTGCTGGTTAATAACAAAAGATAACAGTTGTTATGCAGTTGCTTAACCGCACGAAAGATGCTTATCATCTCTGCAAAGCAATACTGCGGTCCCAACGAGCCAGCATACACAAGCAGCATCGCTTCAACAGGTACACCCAGTGCAGCTTTTACTGTATCAGCCTGCCCTGTACCCGGCCTGAACATTGAAGCATCCCTGCCATTTATTACTACATAAAATTTATCCTTATGAATATGATTTGTTTTGGAAAGATAGGCAATAGCCCGCTGGGTGCGGGCAAGTACAATATCCGCCTTCTTAATCATCCGGCTTTCAACACTCTTTAAAAACCAGTATTGAAGACTGCCTTTTTTAAGCCTTGCAAAATCAACCCGCTCTTCCAGCGGCAGCCCATCAGCATCAAACACCATTTTAACCCCCTGCAGGCTTTTGCTTATCCGCAGCGCCATTAAAGCGGGCATGGTGCTGCGTGGCATAATAATATTTATATGGTTATTAAGTATATATTTTTTAATAAAGCTTGCACCCTTTAACACTGTTAAAATAACCCCTGCGGTGGCTAAGGGTTTTCTGTATATTGGGTGATGTATGTAGCTTAACCCATTATTGTTGCAAAGCTGCTCAATACGTGTTGCTTTATCTTTTCCACCCCAGGTAAATTGAATAATATGAATATTATACTCTGTTACCAGGCCAGCAAATATGGGCACAAACAGACCCTCGAGGTAGTTTGCCTCCGGGCTGTCCCACGCAATAAAAAGCAGGTTTTTACGCATCATCAATCCGGTTTATTAAACTTAAAACTATTGTATAATGCAGTTACATTTTTTACATACGCTTGTGCACTATACTCCTTCAACACCCGCTGGTAACCCGCAGCGCCATAAGCATGCCGTATTGCAGGGTCACGGTAAAGCAACTCCAGTGCAGCGGCCATTTGGCCAGGGGCCTCTTTGTTAACAAGTAAACCTGTTTGTTGGTGCAACACAATATCTTTTAGGCCACCTACCGCCGTTGCAACCACGGGTAATTTAAAGTACATGGCTTCCGCAGCAACAAGGCCAAAGGCCTCCATAAACGATGCGATAGCAAATACATTCATCATTGCATAGTACACAGATGTATTGCTTGCATAGCCGGTAAAAACAATTTTGCCTTCAACACCAAGGTTAACAGCCAGGGCCTCCAGCAAGGCTCTGTCATCGCCATCGCCAACAATCAATAATTTAATATTGCTAATACCTCTTTGCTTTAAAATGGCAACTGCCAGTATAAGGTTGCTAAAGCGTTTGTGATAATCCCTTAACCGGCCAACACTGCCAATAACAAAATCATCATCGTTAATGCCGGCCATTTTTTTAGCCTGGGCAACTACAGCCTCCTCAGGCTGCGGTGGAAACGAAATGCCATTGTTGATGAGCTTTATTTTATGGGCAGGTATGTTGGCTTTGTTAAACAGGTATTCTTCCACCGAAGGCGATACCGCCACCACTGCTTTTGCAAAAACGGCCATTAACCTTAGCAGCAGGCTAGCCTTGTACGCCCTGTTTTGCGGGTCTGAAGTCTCTTCCAGTATTACCACAGGCACCCTGCCCAGTGTACCAGCAACAGCCGCCAGCGTTACGCCTTCAAACACCGCACCATGTATTATATGTGGCCTGTATTGCTTTATTATGCGCAGCAACTTTAAATAACCCTTTATATGCAACGGGCCTTTAAACTGCCCAATGGGTATTACCTCCATACCTGCCTCGGCAAGCTTTACAGGCAATTGGCCAATGGCACGGGTACAAACAATTTTTTGTTCGAAAAAATCCTTGTCAAGCAAATTAGCAAGTGTTAGCCTGCGGTTTTCAACACCGCCGGATTTTATTGTTTCAACAACATGCAAAACACGTATGCGCATAGCTTAAGCAGTATATAATTTCATTAATAATTGCCAATGACTTGCTATTGAAAAACGCTGCCTTATAAAGGCACTTCCGTAGCTGCCCATTTGTTGCAGCAGCAACATATTGGCAGTGCTCGCTTCAAGCATTTTGGCGTATATATCATTCTCGCTTAAAGGGTTAATAAGCCAGCCACTGTAACCCGGTGATACAAGTTCTGCAGCACCACCCACCCCCGAAACAATACAGGGTAACCCAGCAAGCATTGCTTCCATAACCGCGTTGCCCAACCCCTCGGAAAAAGAAGGCAACACAAAAACATCTGCCTTACGCAAAACAGTATAGGCATCGGGCAAAAAACCCGTAAAACAAACACTCTGCTTTATACCTAACCCGGCAGCCAGTTGTACAAGGCTATTCATTTCTGGGCCATCGCCAGCAATATATAAAAACAGGTTTGGGCTATGCCTTTGCAGCCTGGCAAAAACACGCAACAATGCCTTCAAGTTTTTTACTTCTGTTAAACGGCACACCGTTGCAAAAACAAACCGGCCTGGCATTTTATCTTCGGCTGGCATAACGGCGTTTAACTGTATGGGGTTATACACCACACTTGTTTTAAATTCATCAACCTCTTTTAGCGCCACCACTTTATCGGCCACGGCCTTTGATATGCAAACAAGCTTATTGCAAAACCGGTAAACAAACCTGAACATTAAGCGGGCTTTTGCTGAGTGGGCCGGAAAACCAATTTCTTCGCCAACTCTCTTTTTTACCCCTGCCAAATATGCAGCGGGCAGCGCATGAAAATTGGCTTCTGCCCCGGAGGCATGCACCACATCGGGCTTTAACTGCCTGAACAGCCTTGCCAATTTTACGATGAGCAATACATTTGGTATACGCAG
>CAZRDD010000621.1:0-3153 GCA_964598675.1 uncultured Parafilimonas sp. | reverse complement strand
TAAACCTCAAAACTGTTAATCCAAGTTCTTTTAAATGCGCTTCCCTATATTCATCATTTACTTTAACATCTTCGTTATCGTGTATTCCGCCATCTATTTCAATTACCAGTTTGGCTGAATGGCAATAAAAATCTACTATATAATTAGCAATAGGGTGCTGCCTCCTGAATTTTACCTTCCATTCATTTATATGAATAGTATTCCACAATATCTCTTCTGCAGGAGTCATTGAATTTCTCAACTCCTCCGCCCTTTTAAATATTAGCGGCCCCGCACCGTAAAACATGTTTTCTTGCATAGCTTAAAGCTTAATGTTGATGTAAAACATACGAGGCTATAAGCCCCCCTTTAGGGGATGGGGGTTTAATATTTCGCTTATCACCGCCTGGGCAGCCCATACCCTGTTGGCCGCTTCCTGCGTTACAATGCTGTTAGGCCCATCCAGAATTTCATCGCTAAGCTCCACATTTCTCCTCACTGGCAGGCAGTGCATTACTTTAGCGTTATTGGTAAGGCGCAATTTTTCTTCGGTAAGCATCCAGGCTGGGTCGTTCTCATAAATTTTTCCGTAATCGTTAAATGTGCTCCAGTTTTTTACATACACAAAATCGGCATCCTTCAACGCCTCATCCTGGTTGTGTGTAATGGTGGCGCCATCGGTAAACTTGGTTGCCAGTTCGTAATCTTCGGGGTGTGTAATTACAAAATCGGCTTCGCCCCATGCATTTACCCACTGTGAAAAGCTGTTTGCCACACATTGCGGCAGTGCTTTAACATGTGGTGCCCAGGTTAGTACCACCTTTAGCTTTTTGTTGCTGGCAGTAGCGGGGCGGTTTTCGGTAATAGTAATAATATCAGTTAAACTTTGCAGGGGGTGCAGGGTGGCACTTTCAAGGCTAATAACCGGAACACCGCTATACTTAATAAACTGCGATATGTATAACTCGCTGTAATCATCATCGCGGTTTTGCAGGCCGGGGAAAGTTCTGATACACAAAATATCAAAGTAACGGCCCAGTACCGGCGCGGCATCTTTAATGTGTTCAACGGTGTTACCGCTCATAATAGCACCTTCTTCAAACTCCAGTGCCCAGCCTTCTTTATCTACGTTAAACACTACCGCATCCATGCCCAGGTTGGCAGCAGCCACCTGTGTACTAAGGCGGGTACGAAGGCTTGGGTTTAAAAATAACAACCCTATACGCTTGCCCGTACCCAGTGTTTTATCTTTAAACGGGTCGGCCTTGTACGCCAGTGCTTTAGCCACCAGTGCATTAATATCGGTTACATCATTAACGGAAATAAAGTTGTTCATGCCCCTAACCCCTAAAGGGGGATTTATTTGTTGTTTATTAAATAACGCCTTTAAATATAATTACATCTTGCCCTAAAGAAGACTGCAACAGCGAAATCGGTTTAACGGCCGCTTATGCTTTCATTTCAGCAATGGCTTCCTGCAATGCTTCTAAAAATTCATCTACCTGCTTGCGGGATATACCGAGAGAAGGCAGTAAACGTATTACAGATGGTTTTGCCTCGCCAGTAAAAATATAAAAGTCTTCCAGCAGCTTTTTGCGCAGGCCTTTTATATCTTCAGGTACATCAAAACCTATCATCAGGCCGCGGCCGCGCACATTTTTAATGCCATCAATGGCTTTAAGCCTGTTAAGCAGGTACATGCCACGCTGCTTGGCAATATCAATCAGTTTTTCTTCTTCCAACACCTCCAGTACGGCAAGTGCAGCAGCACAGGCAAGATGATTACCACCAAACGTAGTACCCAGCATACCGTGCTTAGGCTTTATGTGTGGCGCAATTAAAATACCACCAATAGGGAAACCATTGCCCATGCCTTTTGCCATGGTGTATATGTCTGCATTTACTTCTGCATGGTCGTGAGAGAAGAATTGACCGCTGCGGCCATAGCCACATTGTACAGCATCGGCAATGTATACCGCATCGTTTTGGTCGCACAGGCGACGGATGAGTTGAAAAAAGCTGTCTGTAGCTATGTTTATGCCACCTACGCCTTGTATGCCTTCAATTATTACCGCTGCTACTTCTTTGCCCTTTGTTTGAAAATAGGCTTTTAAAGCAGCCTCATCGTTAAAAGGTAAAAAATCAACATTATCGGTTTGGTTAACCGGCGCCACTATAGCAGGATTATCAGTAGCCGCCACAGCCAGTGATGTTCTGCCATGAAAGCCTTTTGAAAAAGCAACAATCTTTTTCTTACCTGTATGAAAAGAGGCCAGCTTAAGTGCGTTTTCGTTGGCTTCGGCACCACTGTTGCATAAAAATAGCTGGTAATCTGTTTTGCCGCTTACTTTGGCCAGCTTATCGGCCAATTGCTGTTGAATAGGTATATGAACTGAATTGGAGTAAAAAGCAATTTTCTCCAATTGCTCCTCAATTCTTTTTACCCAGTGCGGATGGGTATGGCCAATACTAATAACGGCATGCCCGCCATACATGTCAAGGTACTGCACCCCATTATCGTCCCACACGTACGATCCAAGCGCCTTCGTAATAGTAATGTCATTAACCGGGTAAACGTCGAACAACTTCATATATAACCCTCCAACCTCCCTGAAGGGAGGCTTTTGTTTGATTTAATTTTATTTTACTTTCTATAACTTAACGCTAATTATACTCTATCCGCTTTATCACAAGACCCTTTTTGCAACACCTTAAGCCTTACACCTTTCTGCCTTCTCTAATGGTAATTGGCTTTTAATTTCAGCCCTGTTGTTTCGTTAAGGCCAAACAATAAATTCATATTCTGCACGGCCTGGCCAGAGGCACCTTTTAACAGGTTATCAATAGCAGAATGTACCACCAATGTATCGCCTTCTTTTTCCAGTTGAATTACACATTTATTGGTATTTACCACCTGCTTTAAAAAAACGGGGGTATTACTTACCACCGTAAAAGGATGGTTAGCATAATAGGCTGTATAAAGTTCAGTTAACTCCTCTATGCTTTTTTCGCAGTGCAATGTAGAGCTTATAAAAATGCCCCTTGTAAAATCTCCCCGCCAGGGCACAAATTTCACTGCGCCGCCAGGCCCATCGCCAGATGTTGTTTGCGGAAAACCTGGTTGCAATTGATGCAACGACTGGTAAATTTCGCCCAGGTGCTGATGTGTAAGCG
>CAZRDD010000620.1:0-3159 GCA_964598675.1 uncultured Parafilimonas sp. | reverse complement strand
GATATATTTATTTGCCGCTGTTTCTTTGCTGTTAGGCTTCTTAACTGGATTAAAAACCAATAGAACCCTAAATAAAAAGATTGAGAAGCTTAAAAAGAAAAATGAAGATTATAAGAAAAAACTATTCTAACGCTTTAAACTCAAACCATGAAAGAACTAACCAATCAATTTAGAGAGTCTATTTTTCTATTAAGCATTGTTTCCGTTGCAGCGTTTGCTATTGGAGCTATCACCATTTATCTTATTAACACCAGGCTTCGAAAAGAACTATTAAGGCTCGAAAACGAGATGCTTTCACTCATGCGAAAAATGCTTTATTCCTCAGGCGATTAAATTAGTTGTTGCTAACAATCGAAACCATTACATCCTGCATAATATTTCATACCAAGGGATATTTATAAGGCATTGGCTTGCCGTACCATTTACATAATAACCATCTTGCATTGCAAATTATCAATGTTAGGAAGCATTTGTTATACCATACATTTTTTACTTGTAACAGTCCTCATTTAGCAACGACCATAAAAAATAGCACAACATAAAATAAAAGCCCGTTGCCAGTGCAGCTGGCAACGGGCTTGGCACCTTACCGCTGAACCATTTGCAGCAGGTTACCACAGGTATCTTCAAATACGGCTATGGTAACAGGCCCGGCAGGGGTTGGCGGGGTTTTAAACACTACGCCCAGGCCCAGCAGCCTTTCGTATTCGGCCTTAATATCATCAACACCAAAAATAGTGCAGGGTATGCCGGCGTTAAACAATGCCTGCTGGTAGGTTTGCGAAGGCGGAAAGGCCATTGGCTCCAGCAAAAGCTCTACACCATTGGTGGAATTGGGCTGTACCACGGTCAGCCATTTATACTGCCCCATGGGTATTTCTGTTTTTTTTACAAAGCCTAGTATATTGGTGTAAAAAGCCAGTGCTGCATCCTGGTTGTTAACCGGTATACTTGTAATAATAATCTTTAACATGCAAAGTGGTTTTTATAAAGTTATGCAGTAATTGTTTCTTCTTTTTGCAAAAATGCGGGTAAAGAGGTGCCAATAAGATAGCCCCAACCTCCTGCAAAATTTTCCTTGGCAAAATGGGCATTGCTGGCGGGGAAGGTTTCCAGCCCGGTGTGTGTAAGCACCAGCCGGGTAACACTGCCCTCCTCAAACAACTGAAAGGTTACGTACGATATGCCTTCAAACCCATCGTACCGCCAGCTATAGGTAAGTTTTTCGCCGGGTATTACCTCAGTAACTTTGCACAGGTGTACATATACACATTTATCAGCCATACCAGTAAAGGTAAACTCGCAGCCTACTTCGGGCTTAAAGGCAGGCATATCAAAATACCACTGCTTCATTTGCTCTTTATCGGTAATGGCTTTCCATACACGTGCGGCAGGCGCATTAAAGGTGCGTTCAATAACATAAGGTTCGTTATGTTGCATAGCAATCTTTATTTTAATGGTTTACAAATTACGTTTTTATACTGGCTGGCTGCGTATTCAGTATTAACCCCACAGCGTGTTTTTTTACTGCAATGGTATAGTTAAACACATAACCATCTTTTGTTACTGCAATAGTATGGTTAACTGCATATAAAAATATATAGCCTCTTTTTTACTACAATGGTATGGTTAAACACATAGCTACATATGAAAACATAGAAACACATAGTTATCTTCTGTTAAATGGCTAAACTCAAATCCTCAATTCATTTATTTAAAAACCACTATCTATGTGTATCTATCTTTACTATGCCCCTATACGGTAAAACCTTCGCTCAAATTGCGAAGCAACACACAAAAGCGTTATACAGTTGGCCTGGTATCAGGTACACCCTTACCCTGGGCCAGTAATTTAAGCAGGCTTTCCTGTATAAAGTAGTTCCAGCCTTTTTCGCAGGCACCATAACACTCTATTTCGGGCACCAGCCCAATATGTGTCATCAATACTTCTGTTTGCCCATCTTTTTCAGCTATTTGCCATACCACTTCTGTACCCGTCCACTCCTTTTTGTTATGCAGCCAGGGCATGTTACAATCCGTTACGCGCCACACTATTCTTTTATCTTTTTCCACTTCCAGCAACGCAATGGTTTTGTATACAGCGCCAAAATGTACGGTAAAAACATCGCCCGTTTGGCGGGCGTTTCCGTCTACATTTATCGTCCACCAGGCGGCTATATCGCCTATTGCATCAAACGCCTGTTTGGCGGTAACCGCAGCGGTTATGCTGCTGGTATAGTTTTGTTGTGGCATGGTTTGTTTTTTATTTGTTTAAGCAGGTGATGATTACCTGCTGTTGTTTTTTTAACTGTAATCAGCTTTCGTTGTGTACGGTTTTCCCCTGCTGCCACCTGGCTATTTCATTTATCACATATCAAAGATTCTATCCCATCAGTTCAATCATCAAAAGCAAATAAACCCCGGTCAAGCTAAACATGCCGCCCCTACGGGGCTTGATAAAGCTAATCTGCAACCTGTTGCTGCTACTAACATTTCGGCCCGATGAGCCTTTGGTAAACATCTGTGAGTATGCCAAAGGTTTATAAAGGTTATCGTGTATGTTTTTTGTATATCCTCTTCCATCAGTTCAATCATCAAAATCAAATAAATCAGCGGTCCATTTTCAAATCAACTCTTTCCTTTGCGTTTCTTTTTTACAGGTGCAGCTTCTGTATCCTGCGCCAAAAACTGTTCCAGTGCATCCAGTTTATTCGTCCAGAATACCTTAAAATATTCTACCCACGCCGATACTTCCTGCAGCTTGTCAAACTTAGCCTCGCAATACCGCTCCCGCCCCTGCTGCCGTATTACCACCAGGCCGCACTCGGTAAGTATTTTTACGTGCTTCGATACTGCTGGCCTGCTTATGGCAAACCTGTCGGCCACGGCATTAAGGTTAAGCCCCCCGCTGTGCGCTATCACTTTAATAATCTCCCGGCGGGTAGGGTCGGCAATTGCCTGAAAAACATCTCTTCTCATCATCAGGTAAATTATTATATGTAACCAACCAGTTACAAATATATACGTAACTGTTTAGTTACACAATTAAAATATTAAAAAATTGTTGGCGGGCTTTTTTTAACTTATCTGCGCTAAAAACAGCAAAAAGAGGCACAACCAAACGGTTATATTTGGGGGTTGTGTTACACAAATAAACCC
>CAZRDD010000619.1:0-3171 GCA_964598675.1 uncultured Parafilimonas sp. | reverse complement strand
AACCACTCGGCATGGTTTAACGTTAGGCCTGTTGCCGAAAAAAACAACACCACAATAAAACTAAACATAGAAAGGTAAACATGCAGCCAGCGTGAAAGTGCCGCTGTTCGCTTTTTAAATACGTTTTTAGGCTTTTTAAATTCAACAAGTGATGTACCAAAAGGCTTACTATTGTTTTCCATCTATTTTTTTCTAAGGTCTAATGATGCAGAAGCTACTTCGGTATTACCGGTCAAGTCAAAATGTTGTTGTTTATTTACAGTAATCTCCTGGCTCATAAGCTGGTAGGTACCATGCTCGCGTGCCGCCTCAATATAAACGGTATAGGTACCCTGTTTTACCATATTGCCTTTATCATCCCTTCCATCCCACTTTAAAGTATACTTACCCGGCGACCTTGTTGCACTGGATGTTGAACTTACGCTCCCGTTTCCTGCGCTAAAGTCGTTGTAATAAGCCTCAAACCAGGAGCGCATTTCGTTCAGCCACCTTGGTTTGTTATACCAAAGCGCTATTTGCTTAACCGGTTTCTTATCTGCATCTACCACCCAAACTGCCACAAAGGGTCTGTGAACACGCATACCTTCAATGGTGGCCAGTTCAAGATTGATGGTTAGTTCGTAACTGGGGTCCCAAAATTTATCAGCAGCACCTTTTGGAATAAACAAAGCGGGCCTGGCAGCAGTTTTAATTGCAGCCTTCTTCCAGCCGGGGCTTTCAATCCGCCTGCCTTCCACAGTTATTATCATATACTCCGCTCCGGGTACGGTTGCCACAAGCTTCTGCCCCTCCTCAGGACTCAAAACGTTTAAGGCCGTTGCCAACGCACCAGCATCAGTAGCTTTATCTGCAATAACAGTTGCACTAATAACGCCACCCGCAGGCTGGCCAGTGCGGGGGTCAACAATATGCGAATACCATTTTCCATTTATTTGCTCACCACGGCGATAATTGCCACTTGTTGCTATTGTTTTATTGCTAACCTGTATACTTGCCACTGGCGGATCGTTTTCGGCATCCGCCTTCGGGTTACTTACCTGCACCTGCTCAACTTGCTGGCCTTTAACCAAAATATCTCCCCCAATATTTAATACCAACCCTGTAACACCGTTAGTATGCATGGCAGCATTAGCGGCCTTGTTCATTATATAACTTTTTGCAAATGAGTTTAAGATGAGAGGCGCATCGCTAACTCGCTGAGCAGTAAGATTTTGCTTATTTAAAATGTAGTGTTGCTGTTTTACCAGGCTAACAGCGGCGGATATCTCCTCATCGGTTGGAATCCTGTTTTGTTTTGCGGCAGTCTTCCATAGCTTGCTTACTGTTTCTGCCGAGGCATCCAACGCTCCATTACTTTTAATACGCCCCTCTTCAAACAGTGCAAGCACTTCGTAGAGTTCTGGAGAAACCTTCGCTGGTATTTTATCCGCCTTTAGCCAACGGCTAAACTCACTTGAGGCATCGTAGCCACTTAAAATTTTATTCAGGCGGTCTACCTCTGCCATAGCGGCATCTTCAGCCTTTGCAGCTGCTGTTTGAGAATTGGCAGCCACTTTTATCTCAAAAGAGGTACCCAACACATTTTCGTAATCTGATACGTATAGCCTGCCCGTTTTTCCTTTTGCATGTAAGCTACCATGAAAAACGACAAGCAGTAATGATGCAGTAAGAAGTTTTATTATTTGAGACTTCATTTGATAACTTTTTATGTGTTGATATATATACCAAACCTATTTTAATAATTATTTAAAACCGGGCAATTGATATAAACAACATAAACTCAGCTATCAACAGCATTAATTTTGCGATATTGTTCGATATGTTTCTTACAGAATAACGTTTTCTATACGCCTTATTACTTAACCGATAAGGTTGTTATAATAACAGTGTACCCGGAAAATACCGCCATTTGGCAGCACCTTCCGGGTACTTTATTCAATTATTGCTTTTCCTATTAATTTAAAGTTCTGCCTCAAACTTGGCATCCCTTGTAATCTCCTTCCAGTCATCTGTTCTAAAAGGCACCGCAGGAAAACCTTCTTTATTATACAGGTTGGCATCGCCAGCATAATCGGCCCAGGCAAAATGTACTGATACAGGGTTGGTAACACCATCGGCTGACACTACAATATCATCACCTTTTATGATAGCTTTTGCAGGATGAAAAACATGGTCGCTGCCTGCAATTTCAAAACCATGCAGTTCTCCATTTTTTGCAACAAGGCCACCGCCTTTGCCGGTAAAGGTTAATATGGCTTTATCACCTTCAATTTTCATACTTTGATAGGCAGGCCCGGCATAAACATTTTTAAACCCGTATACTTTGTTTAAGGCAACGGCAGCCAGGCGCTTGCCCACCTCCTGCTTGTTTTTGGGGTGTATGTCTTTTTCTTCGCCAACATCCGTGGTTACAGCCATGCCGGTATTTTTAAGGGCTAAAGTCATGGTTTGCGCTTCCCTTAGTTCGGCCCAGGTGCTGCCGTTGTTGCTGTTGCCGTTGGCAGAGTTAAAGCTGGCCAACTGCACAAAATAAAACGAAAAATCGCCTTGCCCCCAATGTTTACGCCAATCCTGTATCATTAACGGGAATGCCTTACGGTATTGGTAGGCACGGCCTGCGTTGCTTTCGCCCTGGTACCAAATAGCCCCTTCTATTGCATAAGGTAACAAAGGGTTAATCATAGCGTTAAACAACAACGTTGGGTAGCTGTTGGGCCCAATGGCTGCACTTGTAAATGCCTCTTCTATTTTGTATGCCCAGTTGCCTGCAAGGGTTTGCACACCGGTGCCGGTAGTAACCTTTACATCGCCAGCATCGCCATACAAACCACCGCCGCCTCCGGTATCTTCCACGCGCACGGCTACAACATTTTTGCCTTCTTTCAGCAAACCGGCAGGTATGGTGTATTTTCTTTTAATATTATACCCTGTGGTGCTGCCCACTTTTACCCCGTTAACATAGGTAACCTCATTATCATCAATCATGGCCAGTTCAATCACCGCTTCTTTGCCAGCATCTGCGGCTGAAACCGTGAACGATTTTCTAAACCACACAAAGCCATCCAGTTCCGGCAGACCCTTACTCTCCCAAAGGCCAGGCAACTGCATTACAGGCCATTTGCTGTCATCAAACCCAGCTTCTTTCCATGTAATTGCTTCACCTGGCTGCGG
>CAZRDD010000618.1:0-3176 GCA_964598675.1 uncultured Parafilimonas sp. | reverse complement strand
GGCAATAAAACATATGGTAATGAAAGTTAACGGGTTAGCATGAAACACAAAGCGGCCTGCCCCCGAAGGGCAGGCCGCTAAATGGCTGTAAAAGGCTTACAGGTTAAACAAACGGCCATTCTCCAGGATTACGTTCGGCATAGCCAAACCGGCAATTTTTCAGCGGTATAATGTGCGTCCAGCCTTCCCCATCCTTGGAAAATAAAAGCCCCCGGCAATGTTAGTTCAATGATCAATTTAACTTGACGCAAAATGCTGCCAAGTGGTATACACCATTTTTTTTAGCCGGGGACGCTTGTCCCCGGCTGGTCTTTTTTAATTGAATTGCAAAGCGTCATCGCCGTATTTGACGAACTGGGTGCACAGGTCAAAGGCAGCTTGTGTTTTTTGTTGCGCCATACCGCCAAATATCACCGAATCCAGTTTGTCTTCGGTTGTCTTATAGTCCCGGACATTTTGGAAATAGCCTGTCACCGCGTTGAATGCGCCGAAGACTGTCCCTTTTGTTGTTGCCAGCTGCTGGGTGTCCGATACCGCCCCGTAACCCATGATGCCATATACAAGATTTTTAAACCTGCCGCTGTTCAACCCGTCGTTGCCGTCATGGATGTTCAGCAGGGTTTCTTTATCCGGCGCCATGGCTTTTTGTACGAGCCTTAATACCTGCTTGTCGGTGATCCTGATTTTTGCCCACTGGTTAAAACATTGGTCAAGCATGGGAGTCAGGGTATTAACCATGCCCATGATTTTTTGCGCCTCCTTGAGTTGCTCATGGGCATTTGGCAGGTGGCGGATTTTAATCATGTTCGAGCAGTTATTTAATGCAATATTGAGGGTATTGTTACACACGATACGAATCGGTGTAAAGGCGGCGGTAATAGAAGTTTTGCCATCATGGGAAAGTGTTAAAAACAAGTACTGTTCCAGCAGGTCGTCCTGGCCAACCCTGATATAGGAAGGTAGTTTGGCCGTGATAAAAATCCGTTCCCCATTCCCCAGCGCCCCGGCAGTTTCATACAGCATTCCCTCGCCCTGTGCGATATTGTCAAAAAAGGAAAAGGCATCGGCATTTTGTACGACCGTGTAGCCCGCCTTTAAACCAGTACCAAGTATTTGCTCGGTATCGGCCCTGTAGGTAAAAAAGTCTGTATCGGATATAAGCTGCTTACCGGAAGGAAAGGTGAAGGTTACCGGCTTTTTTACAACAGTGTAGTCCAGTTGCGCCTTTTTCATCACTTCATGGCTCGCCTCATACCGGTCTGAAATGTAACCTAAGTTATGCCATGCTTTTTCCTTCGTGGAATAAAATGAGTACTGGCCGGTGATTTCGTTGAAATTGATATTATGTGACATAGTGGTAATTTTTAAGTGTTGTTATGAATAGATGTTTTTTTTAGAATGGCAAATCTTCCGGTGTTACATTTTCAACTAAGGGATCATGCTGTGATGCTGGTTTCTTTTTACCAGTATGCAGCGTAATGTTACGGACGTTAACGGTCAGGCTGCCAACGGGCTTTCCTTCCCTTGTTAGATAAGCGGAAACCCCGATACGGCCGTCTAACTGTACAAGGTCTCCTTTCTTTAAAAGAGCGGCTATGCCCGCATTGCGCCAATAACTGCATCTAAAAAAGGTGGCGATTGATGTATACTCGCCGGAGGCTTTGTCTTTGAACCGTTCGTTAACGGCTACATCGAAATGGACTACCTGTTTGCCGGTCCGTGTACTGTCCAACTGCGCGTCTTTTGTAATTCTGCCAATGATTTCCATGACTTGATTTTGAGATGATAAAATGTTTTTTTTTAGCTTCTCTTTTTCGTCGGCGTCTTTCAAATAGATATTTTCCAAAAGAAAAAACGGAAAAAAAGAAAGGACAAGAAAAGTGGCAGAGGCCAAGTGAAGAACATAAGTCCCGAAGGGTGGCAGGCCTGCTTGCCATTATGGTTCGTAACGCCAGGCCTGCCACTATTTTCGCCGGCCCTTTTTGTCCGTTTCTTTTGGCAGATCATCAACTATAAAAACAAGAGCATTCTTCGCAATAAGAGGTTGAATGGATGAATTTTATACAAGAAGGAGGTTATCGGAAATTGCTGTAGTATTACTACATTTATCCTTCAATCTGTGTAAATGGCCATAAACATAAAAATCCCTTCCGGGCTTTCAAAAAGAGAGGTTGAAAAAACTATAGGAGAAGCCTATAACCGGCCGGATTACGAGATGACAGATAAAGAATACCGGGATTACCTAAATTACCACGAAGACAAGACTATTATAAAGGAAATAATGTCGCCTTTTTATGATGACTTAGGCCGGAACCCAACAAAAGACACAGCGAAGAAAAGAATTGAGCTGCTTGATTTAGCAAGATACCTCTATCATTCCCGATTATTTGAAGAGTACAAAATTGCTGAATGTCTCGAGCGGCCTGATTTTGTGTTATTACATCAACAACAGAGGATCGGGGTTGAAGTCACCCGTTTATGGGATGCCTTATCTACCCCGCAGGTAAATACCCTGAAGGGAATAATGTCAAAGGCTGAAACCATAGTTAAGGACGCCGACATATCCGCGCACGGCACATTTAATTTACGGGTTGACCCATCCACAGTGTTCGAAAGCGGACTGACAGCGGACAAACTTTCGAAAGAGCAAAGAAGTTCTCTCGCAAAATCAATAGCAGCATTTATTTTGTCAATACTTACACAGGTTCAAGCTGAGCCGTTATGGTTCGTATCCAAAGTGACGCATAATGGAAGTGCAGAATTGAATATAGTATTAAGCGAGGACTATCATCCCCCAAGTCTTACTATCGAAATTTTGCAGCAGTTGATTGCTAAAAAAGAGACAAAAGTAAACGGGTATAAGATAGACAAACATCTAGAGACCGTATGGTTACTTATCTCATACAATCCAGGTACAGGCCCAAGCGATTTCCGAATAGACGAAAGTATCTTGCAATATTCGAACAATACCTTTTATGACTTAATTATTTTAAACGATTCTTTTAGAGGAAAAGCAATTCATTGGCCAAATAACTCGGAAATGAGCTAATGCATGTAATCAAAAACAGAGAATTCAATGAGGTTAAGATAATATTACATGTTTAATCTTTAACCATGTTTCACCTGGAACAACCTGACCAGGTACCATGTTGAAACGCCCGCAGCAACATGTTTGA
>CAZRDD010000617.1:0-3179 GCA_964598675.1 uncultured Parafilimonas sp. | reverse complement strand
GCCGCCCCCTTTTATAGATTAAACCACCACGTACAATTTATGGCCCGTACATATAACAAGGCTGATGTTGACAGTGTTTTACAGATGAACACTGCTATTGCGGTACCGGCAATTCATGGAGATGATGATTGTTACGCAGATACTTTAATGGGCCTTATACGCAGTAAAGGAAAACGCGTTTGGATGAATGCCTTGGGCAAATACGACGACATGGAACGGGCGAAGAAGAATATGGGCTTTGATGCCCTGCTTTAAAAAAAGCAAACAAACGTAATACAAACCGACTTACCAGAAGACCTGTTAGCATACCTTAGGACTAAAGGGCTGCACAGGTAAAAAGCAGAAACATTGTTGATTTAGTGGTGCTGTTGAACCCTGTAAAATAAAATGGCAACATTGCGTTAGCCCGCGCAATGCATATACCCGCAAAACCTACCCGTTTGGCGAAACATACCCTTATTTTTTGCTGCATTAATGGTGAAGGCATAACTTTCCACTAACAAAACAATTGCCATATATGCAAACAACCAAACGCAACACTGTTGATACTTCCCGCAGAAATTTCCTGTTAAAAGGCTCAATGGCCTCTATTGGGCTTATACTTGCGGGCAAAGGTGCCTGGGCATCGCCCGCAGCCGGTTTTTTTGGCGATAAGCCCAATTCAAAATTTGCCGGGGTGCAAATAGGGGTTATTACCTACTCCTTCCGCAGCCTGCCTGGCAGCGTGGAACAAACCCTGCAGTATATTATTGACAGTGGTATAAGCGCCATTGAACTAATGGGCGATGCCGTGGAGGATTATGCTGGCAAACCAGCCAACCCTGTTAAGTTTCCACAGGCGGCACCTGGCCAGCGGCCACAGTTAACAGATGAGCAAAAAGCGCAATTGGCGGAGTACCAGAAGCAGGTGGCGGAATGGCGTGCAACTGTTGCTATGGATAAGTTTGAAGAAGTACGTAAAATGTATAATAAAGCCGGGGTAAGCATTTATGCTTTTAAACCCAATGCCCTGGGCCCTAATAATACCGACGCCGAAGTGGAGTATGCCCTAAAAGCAGCTAAAGCACTTGGCGCACAATCCGTTACGGTTGAGCTGCCAACGGATGCCGCACAAAGCAAACGCTTAGGCGACCTGGCAGCAAAACATAAAGTTTATATTGGCTACCACGCCCATACACAAGCTACTGATACCGCCTGGGATGTGGCCCTGGCACAATCGCCTTACAACTCCATGAACCTGGATTGCGGCCATTACATAGCGGCTGGTGGCAACAATACCAAAGAAACACTGCTTGCGCTTATTGAAGCAAAGCACGACCGTATTACCACCATGCATATTAAAGACCGCAAAACCAAAACCAACGGCGGGGCCAATGCCCCCTGGGGACAGGGCGATACACCCATAAAAGAAATACTCAATCTTTTAAAAGATAAAAAATACAAAATACCTGCTACCATTGAACTGGAGTACGATATACCTGCAGGTTCCGATGCGGTTAAAGAAACAAAAAACTGCCTGGCATTTGCCAAAGCGGCTTTAGGCGCTTAACGTGACTGCATAAATAGAGCAAAAATGCCCCACTTTTCGCGGGGCATTTTTACTTTCCTCTTCCTTTCGGGTATTAGATTATGCTGCTTTATTCGTTAAAGAGATTTTAGATAGTAAAAGCAGGTTTTACTATCAATGTAACTGTAACAGATTACTATTGGTAGCAGCTTCCCCCAACCCCTACTTTTTTACCGCATTGTGCTTTTTGTGGTAAATGCTGCGGCTGGCAACCCGTTGGTCGTGGCGTATGTTTTTACGTTCGGCAAGCGTAACCTTCCCGTCTTTTTTAGCGGCTATTTTTTCGTGTCTAATATGCTGCTGCTGTTTTTCAAGCTTAACGGTTTCTTTTGGGGTCAGTTCCCCATTTTTTACGCCTTTAACAATGCGGGCCTGCTGGTTACGCTGGTGTTTTGTTATATGTGGTGTAGCGGTTTGCGCGTTTACTGCGGTAATGCCAAATATTAAAACAGCAAGGGTAAATAATTTAGTTTTCATACAATTTATTTTTTTTTGTTGTGTTTATATTGACGGTGATGCAGTGCCCGGGTTTAGTTAGCAAGCCCCCCATTTTTGTTAATGTTTAGTTTATACGATTTTGCAAAACAGTAACCGGCCGTACAGAAAGGGTGGCGATGTGGATAGCAAAATTTGCTTAACGCAAAGCATTGCATTGGTTTAAAATTATTGATAATCAATAAATTGTGTTTTTGTTTCAAAAAAGGGGCCTTGGGCACCTAAAAAGCCAAAAGCATAACCGTGAAAAACATTTTTAGGGCCAAATGTGTAATTATTCATGGGTGTAATACTCTTTTCTTACTTTTGGTACAATATTTTCTGTAGGCTCTCCAAAAAACTGCATAGAGAAAAAATTCGCTTTGTTAATTCAATCAAAACCCCCGAAAAATCTGCATTATGCACTTTGTTAATTCAGTTAATTTATGTGAATTTTGCAGTCATTTTTATAAATTCTAATAACCGGCATAAGATATAATGGGACTGTTCAATTTTTTTACACAAGAAATAGCTATGGACCTGGGTACCGCAAATACCCTCATCATACATAACGACGAAGTAGTAGTTAACGAACCCTCAATAGTAGCACTTAACAGGAATAACCCCAAAGAAGTGCTGGCAGTGGGCAAGCGTGCATTAATGATGCACGAAAAAACACACGAAAGCATACGCACGGTAAGGCCCCTTAAAGATGGTGTAATTGCCGACTTTAATGCCGCCGAACTGATGATACGGGAAATGATTAAGATGATTTTTCCCAAAAAGCCTCTATTTCCGCCAAGCTGGCGCATGATGATATGCATCCCGTCATCCATTACCGAAGTGGAGAAACGTGCCGTGCGCGACAGTGCCGAGCAGGCCGGTGCTAAGGAAGTATACCTTATTCACGAGCCTATGGCAGCAGCACTTGGTATTGGTATTGATGTGGAAGAGCCTGTAGGTAACATGATTATTGATATTGGCGGTGGTACCACCGGCATTACCGTTATTGCCCTTGCTGGTATTGTTTGCGACCAGAGTATACGTATAGCGGGTGATGAGTTTACGGCGGACATTATGGAAGCGCAGAGACGTTACCATAGCCTGCGGATTGGAGAAATAACTGCCAAGCAACTTA
>CAZRDD010000616.1:0-3180 GCA_964598675.1 uncultured Parafilimonas sp. | reverse complement strand
GATAACAATAACCGCCAACAGCAAAATAAGGGATGACACTTTAAGGTCGGCCTTATACATGTTATTAAAGGCTTCATCTAAAAAGGTATAACTGAAAGCATCATTGGGTAGCAATTGTTTCCAAACAGCTTCGGCATCTTTAATTGCAGCAGTTGCATTGCCTGGTGCTGTTTTAATAAAAATATACGATAGCCACCTGCTGTTATTAAAAATAACCAGCGGTGCAATTTTATCGTGCATGCTTCTAAAATGGAAGTCTTTTACAACGGCTATTATCTTTCCGGTATCCCTGTGAAATACAAACCTTTGGCCTACAAAAGGCTTATGTATGCCAAGCTGTTGTACAGCCGTTTCATTTAAAATAACGTTGTGTTTATCGGTAATATTCTTTTCATCAAACCACCTGCCCTCTTTTAAAGCCAGGTTAAATACTTTTTGAAAATTATCGTCTACCGCAAGCTGTGCAAGTGTGGGTTTAAAATCTTTATCCCTGCCATCCCAATCGCTTGAGCCTGATGTACTGCTCTGTACATCTATAATAGGCTGGTTGGCCAGTGCAACAGAGGCTATGCTGCTCTTGTTTTGCAGCATCCTGCTCATGGTTTGGTTAAGGTTCTTCTTAAAGTCTGCTGATGTTTTGGTGTGTGTATTGTAAGGCACCTGCAAACTTATTACCTGCGACCTGCTGTACCCCGGATTGGTATTTTGAATAAAATGAAGCTGTTTAAATATTACAATAGAGCAAACAATAAGTATTACCGACAGAGTAAACTGAAACACTACCAGCCCCTTGCGCAAGGTTGCATCCTTTACCTTCAGCACATTCTTTCCCCTGAAGATGTTCATAGGGCTGAATGACGAAAGCAATGCGGCGGGATAGATGCTGTTAACCACTATTGCAAACAGCAGCGTGCCGCCCAATACATTCCACAAGGTTGGCGATGTAAGCGGTAATACAAATTCTTTCTCTGTTAGCTGGTTAAAAAATGGAAGCAACGTTTTAATTAGCACAAGGGTAACGCACAGCGATAATAGACACACCATTAAACACTCCGTAACAAACTGTGCAAACAGTTGCCTGCGTTTTGCACCGGTAATTTTACGTATAGATATTTCTTTAACACGCAGGCTGGCGGTGGCGGTAGTAAGGTTTATATAATTTATGCAAGCTGTAACAAGCAGCAATAAAGCAAACACGCTGAAAATGTATACAATCTTTTTATCGGTATGTAAAAAGCTGGAATTTTGTACATCAGTTTCAAAATGCATGCTTTTAATGGGCTGAAGGCTGGCGGCAATACTGCTGTCTTTTTTATCCCGTAGAAATATATCCGTAATTTTTTTACTAACACTGGCCGCATTTGCGCCGGGGTGAATTTTTAAAAAAGTAATAAAGTTAAAGTTGCCCCAATCCTCGCTGTTTTTGCGCATATTGCTATCGGCAAGCATAGCATCAACAGGCAAAAGCACGTCGTACTGAAAGCTGGTAGCTGACGGTGCATTTTTTACAACAGCCTGTACGGTATAATTAACACTGTCAATACGCATCACCTTGCCTACCGCAGGGTTGTTACCAAAATATTTTTTTGCTTTTGTTTCGCTTAAAATAATGCTGTAAGGGTTTTTAAAAAAAGCCTCCGGGCTGCCTTGTGTAAAATCGTAGTGAAATAATGTAAACCAGCCCGGGCTTATATAAGCCCCCTTCTTTTCTGTAAAAATTTCGTTGTTAACCGTAAAGGCAATGGGGTTCCATTCGGCGGGGGAAAGCATAGCCGTTTGTTCAATCTCGGGTATATCTTTTTGTGCTGCACCGGCCAGCAGCAGCGGAGAGGTTTCCCACACCCATTTTTCGTTTTTACTCACCTCCAGCGTATTGGTTATGCGGTAAATATTATCCGCACCGGGGTGATAATTATCGTAGCTAACTTCATTTTGTACCCATAACAATATAAACACCGCAGCCGTAATGCCAACTGAAAGACCTGTAATATTAATGATGCTTACCTGTTTACTCTTCCATATAGCCTTCCACGCAGACTTAAAATAATTTCTCAGCATAGTTGCAGTTTTATTGGTTTATAGTTGCTTATTTAAATGCTATAGCTACAATCGTTTTTATAATCCCCGCATGCACCTTTTTGCATTGGATTAGTGTTTCCAATTTTTTCATTGCAAACACAGGCAGCAAAACATTATAACTACTCTGTTCTCAAACTTTTTACAGGGTTAACCAACGCAGCCTTTACCGCCTGGAAACTGATGGTTATAAACGCAATCAGCAGTGCCAGTATTGCGGCCATTGCAAACACCCACCATGCCATTGTTATACGGTAAGCAAAATCCTGCAGCCATGCATGCATGGCAAAAGCTGCTGCCGGTATTGCTATTACAGCTGCTACCACAACAAGCTTTAAAAAATCAGCAGACAGCACGCGTACAAGCTCTGCCATATTTGCGCCAAGTATTTTACGTATGCCAATCTCCTTTATGCGCTGTGTAATAATGAACGCTGATAAGCCGAACAAGCCCAGGCAGGCTATAAAAATGGCAACAAATGAGAAAATTGTAAACAAGTTGCCCTGCTGTGTTTCGCTTTTGTAAAGAGCGGCAAACCGCTCGTCCAGAAAAGTGTATCTAAACGGTATTTCCGGCAGGTATTTGTTCCATTTTTTTTCAATATCACTAATGGAAGCTTGTATGTTTTGCCCGCTCACCTTTATTGATAAATTACCATACCCGCCTATATTGGGCGATGCCAGCGCCATAAGCAACGGTACTATTTTTTGGTGCATTGATTCAAAATGAAAATCCCTTGTTACACCAATTATTTTGCCTTTAACACTGCCATAAGCCATGCTTTTGCCAATAGCATTTTGCGGTGTTTTCCAACCAAACATTTGTACGGCAGCTTCGTTAATGATAAACCCTGCAGTATCGGTAGCATATTGTTTGGAAAAATTGCGGCCAGCGGCCATTTCAATGTTATAGGCAGGTATAAAATCGTGGTCGGCAGTAATGTATTTTAAATCAGCTTTTATTGGTATCAGCGAGTCGCCAGACAGCACAGATGCACCCTGGTCGTCAAGCAGTCTGCCAGTGGGTATGCGGCTTGAACGCCCAATGTTGTTTATTGATGGATTTTGCAATATATCGTTACGGAATGTTTCAAATTTATTATCA
>CAZRDD010000615.1:0-3189 GCA_964598675.1 uncultured Parafilimonas sp. | reverse complement strand
AAAGCTGAACTTGACAGCCGTTATGCAGCGTATAAAAGCGCTAGGGCAGAGGTGGTTACAGCGCGAGAAAGCAAAAAGAGGATAAGCGAAATATTAAATGCGAAGCGCAAATGAGCTATGTGTATATTCTTCATAAATATGCGCAAGATGATTATGAGGCTTCTTTAAAATGGTATTTGGAAAGAAGCGAGCAGGCTGCGGTTAATTTTGTAGGGGCTGTAGAAGATGCTTTCAGGTTAATTTGTGAAAACCCAGAACGTTGGAACAATAAGTATAAGAACTTTTTTGAATTTCGTTTAAAAAAATATCCTTTTACAATTGAAAACGGGGATGGATTGGTTTTTATTTCTGCAATCTATCATAATAAGCGCAATCCAAAAATTTATTGTAACAAACGGGCAAAAGATTAAAAAGCAAGAGGCTAAAAGTAGTCTCAAAGCCCCTTGCTTTTTAATCTTTTGCATTGTAGCAGTTATTTTTTGTAGGAATCATTCACGGTCTGGCTGTCTACAAACTGTTCGAAGCAAACGATCTTCCCATCCTTCAGCTTCCAAAGATGGGCTACCCGTGCTGCCATCGGTTTGCCGGTGATGTTGTTGATGGCTGTATAAGTACCGTAGGCAACTACATTTTCCCCTTCTGCAATATAACCGTCAGGGGTAAACTTGTAGTTGGTCCATTCTGTGGCAAGCCGGTGGAAAACATTCTCGCTAATGGCATCCATTCCCCTGTAGGTGCCCCCGTAAGGAAAGCCTTTGGCCTCGGTCCAAACAATATCATCAGCCGCGCTCCGGGTAAGGTTCCGGCCGTTCTCGGCAGAATTTTTCCCCTCATAAGTGCTGCGTACTATTTCAAGGTTTGTCATGAAAGTGTGGTTTTGTATTTTACCATTTCATTTCTCCGGTATTGACTTTTGCGCCGAGTTGAAGGGCTGTTTCAAAACCGGCATCGGGATATTTTGCTTTCAAAGCCTTAATCAGGCTTTCCGAAGTTTTGTGTTCTTTCAACGCTTCTTCATAGAAAAGAATGTAATCCCTGGTGTATTTTACCGACACCAGGGACAGGTCGGCATCTAAAGTGCCATGCGCAGGAATCACTATAGATGGCTGCAGTGCGGCTATTTTATCAAGGACGGCAATCCAGCCAGCCCGTGCCTGGTGGGTTTGAGCGTCGGCCATCCAAAGATGGAACGTATTGCCGAATACATTGATGCCGCCCACAACAGCTTTTGCTGAAGGAATCCATACAAAGGTATTGGTGGGGAATTGTTCCAGCCCGACAATTTCCAGCTTTTGGCCTTCCAGTTCAAGGGTATTGCCTTGTAATACCTGGGGCAGGATGGCATTGCTGGTGATGGCCTTGCCAAGGTTTTTGCCCCACACTTCAAGCTTTTTCTGGGCTGTAGCTTTAATGTGCTCTACAGTAGCAGGCGCCGCATAGGCGGTTACATCGGGAAAGTACGCTTTGAACACCTGGAGGCCGAAGTAAAAGTCAGGGTCCCCGTGCGACACATAAATAGTGGTAAGAGTCTTACCCGAGTTTTTGATCTGCCGGGCGATGGTTTCGGCATCTGCCAGTGTAAATTGCGCGTCAATAAGGACAGCTTCCTTTTGACCATAAATGATAACTGACGCAACGCCGAAGCTGCTTTGCGGGGCGTTATAAACGTCAAACGTGAAAGGCCCGGCGGACAGGTGCTTAAAGTTTTGTGCGGTTGATTCCATAGCAATAAATGTTGTGATTGAAAAAATTAGTGTTGTGATAATGTGCTTCATAGCTAAAGGCTTCTTTTGATAAATGCCATAGCAAAGCTACTGCCAGCAAATAACCCGGCCATTGAACTAGTTCAATAATAGCTTATTCCTTACCGCACAGACCGCTTTTTTCGTATTTTACTGAGGAACTCATGGCTGATGCCGAGGTAGGCGGCAACGTGGATGTTGGAAAGCCGGTTATAAAGCTGGGGATACTTATGTATGAAATCTTCATACCGCTGGTCTGCCGTCTTGCTTAGGTTATCTATCATTCGCCGCTGAAGCGCAACGTGGGTTTTTTGGGTCATGATACGAAAAAGTTTTTCAACCCTGGGAAGGTTGTCGTAGGCGTGGTCTTTGTCCCTTTTGGTAATAAGCAGCACCTCGCTGTCTTCCAGCGCCTCTATATTCAGGTCAGAAGGCTTTTGATGGGTAAAACTGTCAATGTCCGTAATCCACCAATCTTCCGGGGCAAAATAGAGAATATGTTCGAAACCGTTGTTATCGGTGTGGTAAACACGAAAAAGCCCTTTGGTAACAAAACCTTCGTGAGGGCATACATGCCCCTCCCGTAGAAAAAGTTCTTTTCTTTTAAATATCTTAGGCACGAAAAGATCACAAAATTGCCTTGTCTCTTCGTCTGTAAGAGAAATATGTTTGGAGATATTTTCTTTAAGCAGCCGGGACATGATAATGTTCGATTTTCACAAATATAATACAGGTAACAATGCTCCTTAAAAATTAACACAAGGCCAATTCAGAAAAACGTAATCCGCGTATCCATCTTCGCCTCCCTACACAATTCCAGGGTTGAAATCTAATAAAAATGGAGTAAATGTACTGGTAAACATCAGCAGAATCTCCGGTAAATGATTTATACAGATTTGAAATCGAAAAAATTTTAAGTTACCTAAAATATACTGATAAGCTGAGCAATGAGGGAGCCCTTTACCCTTGTATATATCAAGAGGGTGTAAAAGAGTTGTTTTTTTAAACTCATTTTTAAAACTATAATTTAAAAAAATTGGGAATGCTTTATGCAAAGCATTCCCAAAAACTGATGTGAAATTTTTTATTTAACCATAAGCTTCTTAGTGAAGCTACCTGCATTCGAATTTATCCGCACCATGTAGAGCCCTGTTTTGAGCTGCGAATTGATCTGTATCCTGTTACTGCCCTGAGCATTCCTTTTGTAAACCATTTTGCCCTGGATGTCATAAATACTTATAACAGCTTTTTCGGTAAATCCCGGAAGAAGTATCATAAACCGTCCGCCACTGGAGGGGTTCGGATACAGGCCAACGGCATGCTCATTATTCGGATTCAAACCATCCGCATTGCTTCTTATGTTCACTTGCGATGCTATACTGGCGCCCTGGCCCGGAATGAACGGCGAGAGATAGCTTCCGGCAATCACTTGTTGTGTAATGCCAGG
>CAZRDD010000614.1:0-3196 GCA_964598675.1 uncultured Parafilimonas sp. | reverse complement strand
CTGTAAAACCTTTCTTACTGATGCCGCTTTTTTTGCCCATGCAAAAACCAGTTATTAAAAACAGATTGCCGTTGCGGCTTTACATACACTAAGCTGGCAGCACTTCTTCCAGCAGGGCGGTGTAAAACTGTTCAAGCGTCCACCCCATGGCTTTTACCTGTTGCGGTACCAGGCTGGCCTCGCTTTGGCCGGGTACGGTATTTACCTCAAGCATGTAAGGTTCGCCTTTTTCTTCATGGTAAATAAAATCTATGCGCACTATGCCGCTGCAATTAAGCAGGGTATATATTTTTTTGGCGGCAGCGCGTACTTTACCGGCAATGGCTTCATCCACCTGTGCCGGGGTAATTTCGTCGCTGGCCCCAAGGTATTTGGCTTCGTAATCAAAAAAGTCTTTTTTGGTGATTATTTCCGTTATGGGTAACGTAATAACCTGGCCTTTTGTTTTAAACACGCCTATGGTAAACTCGCGGCCTTTAATATATTCTTCCACCAGCACCTGGTCGTCTTCTTTAAACGCCTTTTCAATGGCGGCGCCAAGCTCTTCGGTAGGGGCATTCACCTTAGACATGCCTATGCTCGACCCACCGTTGTTGGGTTTTACAAACACCGGAAACTGCAGACTTTCCACCACTTCCTCCGCACTGCCAAACTGGTTTTTTATAAGCAATACCGAGCGTGCTACGTGTATACCGCCAAAAGCCACCACCGCCACCGTGTAACGTTTGTTAAACGTTAGGGCCGATGTGGCCGCATTGCAACTGGTATAGGGCAGCTTTAACATATCAAAGTAGCCCTGCAGCCTGCCATCCTCGCCGGGGTTGCCGTGTATGCACATCAGTGCGGCATCAAATACAATTTTCCTGCCAGAAACGGTTATGGAAAAGTCGTTGCGGTCAACCTCCACCGTTGTGCCGTCCGGCTGCCGGTACACCCAGCCCTGCGGGTTAATATCAATGGTGTAAACGTCAAATTTATCTTTATTAAGGTTGCTTTCAACCGTTACCGCGCTTTTGTAACTTATAACTGCCTCACCGCTGTAACCACCGGTTACCAGTGCTATTGTTTTTTTCATGTAGTTGCTAAATTGGGCTATGCAAAGAAATGGATTTAACCGGAGAAATGAAAGGAAGCCGCAAATTTTAGGAAAATGGAAATACTGGCGGGCAGCCCTTTTGGCATGGTAAACAATAGCTGCAGCCACTGCTTGTGATGGCAGGGGAGGGAGTGGGGCATTGAGACTAAAGAGCGGCAATCTTTTATTAGCCAACTTCAAGCTTATACCCTTTGCCGCGTACAACAACAATGTTGATATTGTTGTCCAGCTCCAGTTTTTTTCTAAGTTTTGATATAAACATATCCAGGCTGCGCCCCACAATAACCCCTTCGTCTTCCCATATCTCTTTTTGCAGTCGGCTTCTCTCAATTGTTTGGTTAGGTGAAGAAGCTAAAATATGCAGCAGGCGCGTTTCTGTTCCGGTAAGGTCAATAGTGTTGTTGTTTATAACCAGTTGCTGTAACTGTGGGTTAAACAATACCTGGCCCAGGGTTATAATGCCGGTGTTTTGAGCGACGGGCGCGGCTTTTAGCGGTTTAACCGATTTGAAAAAAATAAAACCAGCCAATGCTAAAAACGACACACTGCCCAAAATAAAACCACTTTTTGCTGTATTTATGCCTGCCGGTTTAAATGTAATGTTAATCATATAACAACCTTTGGGTTGCACTCTTCCCTTGCAGGCGATAATATCATCTTTTTTATTTTTGGATATAGCGTATCCGTAGGCTACACTATTGTTGCTGCAGTTAACCACATTAACCACATAATCACTTGTAAGGGGGGCGCTGGCCAATAAACGGCTGGTAGTATTTACCAGAGAGTCCGGTTGAAAACTGAGTTCTTTTTCAAAACTTATCTGGTACTTATTTTCTGCAATCTTTGTTACCGGAAGCACCCGCGAGGTACTGTCGCCCGACTGTGTCAGCAGTTCATCACCTATCTTCCTGAGCAATACTTCCCGCCTGGCAGTTTCAAAGTCGTTGCTGCCGGCTAAACTGAAGGCCGCGCAGATTACAGATATAAAGGAGAGAAATAGCACGCCCCACAGGTACCTGCGTTTGCCAAAGAGGGGATTTAGGCTAAAAAACATACCGTTTTACAATTTATTTACAAAGGTTACATTCTTATTTACAATCCGGTTACCCGCTGCTGTAATTTATCAAAGTATTTTTACTGCATCAATTTTGGCAGGGTATGAAACCATCATGATTTTGTGAAACCTGCAGGGCAAATCGTGATGGCTTCATATCCAGTAAAAAGCAAAATTTAAACAAATGAAAAATAAAAAAAATATTGTGTACTGCCTGGTTATACTGTTAGCAGGCGTAATTTATTTTGCCGTACAGGCCCAACACAAAAAAGGCACTACCCGCGCTGGCTTTTCCGGCGAATGGAAATCAAAAGAGTCAATTAGTTTGGGCGGAAACATTGTTTGTTGTTATAACTCAGGTGATCGTATGCTGGCTAAAACAATGAAAATAGCAGAGCAGGCAAATTTTTTAACCATCGAGGCGTCAAGCTCGTTTCCTGGTGCGGCGCCAGTTACAGGCCAGGAGAAATTAACCTTCGACGGTAAAGAAAGCCAGGTTAATTATGGCCCCGAAAGAGGAAAGAAGTTTACCACAAAGTTGTCAGCCGATGGAAAGACTATCACTGTTAACTCAATTATACGCCTCATGGTTCCCACTCCTTATAAGGTAAATGTTCAGACAGAAATGATTGTTTACGTAACCGAGGTTTGGAATTTGAGCAATGATGGCAAGTCTATAGTTGTTGAGGCCAATGCAAAATCAAATATGTTCGATAAAGGACGTTCCTGGAAGACTGTATTTGATAGAGTCAGTTAGTATTAAAAGACCGGCCCGGTTCCGGAAGATACCTTGTTCAAGAAGGGGAAAAAGATTTTTAATTTCTTCCTGCTGATCCTGCCAGCCAATCCAAATATTTTTGTGTAAGAAAATCGTACCCGTCTTTGGCGTAAGTTGCTGTCCATACTGTAAAATGGTCGCCGGGATAATAAGCAAACACAAATGCTGCGTTTACTTTTTTCATCTCTGCCTCCAGCATAGTTACTGCATAGTTCAGTAAAAAATTATCGCCTGTGCCCACTGTTACACGAACCTTTCCATCGAGATC
>CAZRDD010000613.1:0-3196 GCA_964598675.1 uncultured Parafilimonas sp. | reverse complement strand
CGCTTAACAAAAGGGCCATCGTTTAAACACAGCAAACCAACCCCGTAAATATGAAACATACATTGCCCCTGTTATTAGTAGTATTGTTTACCTGTACTAACACCTGTGCACAAACCGATTGGGCCAGGCAAAAAGACAGCCTTGTAAACGCTTTAAAAAGTGCAAAAGAAGATACAGCCAAGGTTGATTTGCTGCTTAAAACAGGAGATTTGTATGAAAGGAACAACCCCGATACCGCCACCTATTATTACAAAGCCGCAGAAGCGTTAAGCAATAAGCTGCATTACACCATGGGCTTGCTAAAATTTGTTGCCAATTACACCGCTGTGCTTGATATACAGGGCAAGTACAAGGAAAGCCTGGCCCTTAACTTACAAAGCATTGCACTTGCACAACAAACAAAACAGCCTTTACGCATTGCAACAGTATATAACAACGCCGCTAAAGATTATTATTACTTAGGCGACTATAACCATTGTACCGATTATTTTTTGAAAGCAGCAGAAATATTAGAACAGGAAAACGCCCCTAAAAACCAAAAAGACCTTGCGGGTGTATACGCTAACCTTGCCGGTATTTTTTCGGAAATAAAGCAGGACCAGAAAGCATATTTATTTGGTCTTAAAGCCATACAATTATGCCGCACACTTAATGATAACCGCACACTTACCCGAAGCCTTGTTAATACAGGCAACACCCTTTTTAACCTTAAAAAGTACGACTCGGCCATTGTGCTGCTGGGCCAGGCAAAAACACTGGCGTTAAAGACCAACAATCTGGTAAGCCTGGAATCTGCAAGCCTGAACCTGGCCGATGTTTATAACGAACTGCACCAGTATGCCCAACTTAAACAAAACGCAGAAGCGGCACTGCCACCGGCCAACGCACTGGGCGACAGTGATGGCGTAGCCAAGGCATACACCTTTATTGGGGAGTATTACCTTGTTAACAAACAATACCTGCAGGCTAAACAGTATGTTGCCAAAGCGGTACAGATTATGAAAGCCAACGATATTACCAACCACCTGGAAGTTCAATATATGCTGTTGAGCGATATAGCCCTTGCGTTGGACAATACTGATGAGTACAGCAACTACCGCAAACTAAGCGATTCAATAACCGAAGCCACCCTTTCCGCCGAAATATTAAAGAACACACAGGAGCTGGAGACAAAGTATGCGTTAACCAAAAAAGAAGCAGAAATTAAAAGCCTTAATGATGAAAAACGCATACAGGCCCTTACCATAAAACAGGCACGCACCACCAATACCGCACTGGCTGTAACCCTTGTAATACTTGCCGTTGCGGGCTTTCTTTTTATTAACAATGTGCAGCAAAAACGCAAGCTGCTTTCTGCCAACACAGCCCTGCAGCAGCAACGCATTGCAGAGCTTGAAATGGAGAAACAGTTTATGGCTGCACAGGCCGTTTTAAAGGGGCAGGATGAGGAGCGCAGCCGCCTTGCCAAAGACCTTCACGATGGGCTTGGCGGTATATTATCCGGTGCCAAATACGCGTTCAGCAATATGAAAAATAATTTTATAATAACCCCCGAAAGTGCAGCAGCATTTGATAAAAGTATGGCCATGCTTGATAAATCAATCAGCGAGCTGCGGGCCGTATCGCACAATATGATGCCCGAAGCCCTGGTACAGTTTGGCCTTGATACCGCCCTTAAAGATTACTGCAACAGCACGCAGCAAACCAGCGCCCTGCAAATAACCTACCAATCGTACGATGTTAACGAAGAAGCTATACCCAAGCCTGCCGCATCGGTTGTTTACCGCATTGTGCAGGAGCTGTTGAACAACATTGTAAAACATGCCGCCGCAAAAACAGCACTGGTACAACTGGTGCAAAAACAAAACAGCCTTAGCATAACCGTTGAAGACGATGGCCGCGGCTTTGATAAAACACTGCTGCAAAACGCAGAGGGCATAGGGTTTAAAAACATCTTAAACCGGGTTAATTATCTTAAAGGCACCATTGATGTTGAAACAGCCCCCAACCGTGGCACTGCCATAACCATTGAAATACCAAACCTTGCCTGATGATAAAAGTATTTATAGTAGACGACCACCAGATGATTACCGAAGGCATACGTGCACTACTGGCTGCCGAAGAAGATATTGAATGGGCAGGCAGCGCCAAAACGCCCACCGCTTTGTTGGAGGCCCTTAAAAAAAGCCATCCCGATGTATTGCTGATGGATATAAACCTGCCCGAAATGAATGGCATGGAGCTTTGCAGGCTGGTAAAGCAACAATACCCCGCCATACATATTGTGGGCCTCAGCACATCGGGCGAGGTAAGCATTATACAAAAGATGATAGAGAACGGCGCAGCCGGTTATTTATTAAAGGATGCCAGCAAAGCAGAGATTATTGATGCGCTGCACAAAGTGGTAAAGGGCAAGGAGTATGTAAACTTTTCGGTATCGCAAATTTTAAAAACGTATAAAACAGATACGCAGCAACTGCCCGTATTAACCCGCCGCGAAAAAGAAATACTGGAGCATATTTCCGAAGGGTTAACCAACCAGGAAATTGCCCAGCAGCTTTTTGTAACCGTTACCACCGTTGACTCTCACCGCAAAAACATGCTTACAAAATTTAAGGTAAAAAACACCGCCGCATTGGTAAAAATTGCGATTGTAAATAAGTTGATATGATGGAGGGGGAGTAAAGTACGAAATAAGAATTACGGAGTACGATTTATTTATTTATAAAGTATAAAGCAGCATAAAAATCTATAAGGTTTTTGAATTTTTACTGGTTCTTGCAAAGTATCATTTATTATGTATTTGCTTAAATGTGCACCCGCCAATTTAACACAACCTAAGGAGTAACCCCATATTACCGGAAGATTTGTACAGGGACCTATGTTCAAAATAGAAGAAAACCTGTCAACCTATTTCAGACAATATCAAACCAGGAACGCAAAACCCGGAAACCCGAAACCTGCAACCCAGCGCCGCCCCCTACCACTTATTAAACGGTTTGCCATTTAACGCTTTAATAAGCGTGTACAGCGCCAGCAAACCATACGCAGCAGCTATTGCAATAATGGCTTTTGTATTTTTTATGCAGTAGTAAGCCAGCAGGGGCAGTACCTGCAGGGCATGCATACCTATAAAGTGGGCCACGCGCAGGTCGCCATGGGTAAGGCTCCATTTTAACAGCGTTATGCCCCTGCT
>CAZRDD010000612.1:0-3198 GCA_964598675.1 uncultured Parafilimonas sp. | reverse complement strand
GTATTTGTTGTGGGTGGGGGAGAAGTGGCATTAGACCACCCGGGTATTAAAGAAGAAATTGCAGCATATATGGAAGACGTTCCATCTGTTAAGCTGATTGAAGATATTTTGGTTATTCCCGGCGGGGAAATCGTTAAAAACGATGACTCTTTTTTTTATCAGTTGGTAGATGCTGTAGATACTTATGGTATTGACCGTCACTCATACATTGCTGCAATTGGCGGCGGGGCTATTCTTGACCTTGCAGGTTTTGCTGCAGCAGTTTCCCACAGGGGTATAAGGCATATAAGAATACCCAGTACTGTGCTTTCTCAAAACGATTCGGGTATTGGTGTAAAAAACAGCATTAATTACCATGGCAAAAAAAACTTTCTTGGTGCATTTACACCACCTGTTGCCGTATTTAACGATGAAGCATTTTTAAGCACTCTTTCGCTGAAAGAATGGCGTTCTGGCATTGCAGAGGCGGTAAAAGTAGCTTTGATAAAAGACCAGGTATTTTTTGAATGGATAGAAGCCAACGGCAAAAAATTTGCACAGCGTGATGATGTGGCAATGCGATACCTGATTAAAAAGTGTGCGGAATTGCACCTTGAACATATTGGCGGAGGTGACCCATTTGAATTAGGATCATCGCGCCCGCTTGATTTTGGACACTGGAGCGCGCACAAAACTGAACAATTATCCGGCTTTAGTATAAGGCACGGCGAGGCTGTTGCAATGGGTATTGCCCTTGATACAGCATATTCGTTTTTTTGCGGGATGCTGTCTGAAGAAAAAGCGGAAAGGGTAATTAATACCTTACAATTAATTGGCTTTGACATAATCCACCCGCTGATGAAGGTAGAAAATGATGAAAGCCCTGTAATTAAAGGCCTTGGTGAATTTAGGGAGCATCTTGGTGGCAAACTTACCATTATGCTGCTGGAAGATATTGGCAAGGGTGTTGAAGTACATTCATTAGACACTGCATTACTTAAAAAAGCATCTGAATGGCTTGGCAAATTTTAAATTATTAACCACATGCTTACAAAAAACGGTCATCTTACTTATTGCAGTAATATTCACGCTGGTGAAAGCTGGACCGAACATTTTGAGAAACTAAAGGAGAACATTCCTGCGGTTAAAAAATCTGTTGCAGCAAACACACCTTTTGGCATTGGCCTTCGACTGTCTAATATCGCCAGTATAGAATTGGAGAAAAAGGAACGCCTGGATGAATTTAAAGAATGGCTGAAGCAAAATGACTGTTATGTTTTTACCATGAACGGTTTTCCGTATGGCGGTTTTCATAATACGAGAGTAAAAGATCAGGTTCATGCGCCAGACTGGACCACCAATAACAGGGTTGCTTACACCAAAAGGCTGGCCAGTATTCTATCGCAACTTTTGCCGGAAGGGTTGGATGGAGGCATCTCTACATCGCCATTATCGTACCGTTTTTGGCATCAGCCTGGCGATGTTGCACAGGTTATACAAAAAGCTACATATCACATTCTTGAAGTGGTTGAACACCTTATGGAGATACGTAAAACCACGGGAAAATATATTCATATTGACATTGAGCCTGAGCCTGACGGACAATTGGGAGAAAGCAAAGAGTTTTTGGAGTGGTATAAACATTACCTCTTACCATTAGGCGCTATATACCTTAAAGAAAAACATGGCCTTGAAGCCGCAGAATCTGATGCCGTAATTAAGGATTACATTACCATTTGTTATGATGTTTGCCATTTTGCTATTTGCTATGAAGATCACAAAACCGCAATAAATGAAATAAGATCTCTTGGTATTAAAACAGGCAAAATACAAATAAGCGCCGCGCTTAAAGCAGCATTACCTGCCACCGAACAGGAACGCAGTGCTGTTTTAGATGCATTTAGAAAATTTAATGAGCCGGTTTACCTGCACCAGGTAGTTGCATTAAAAAATGATGGAGAACTGATACGCTATGCCGATATGCCAGATGCTTTAGCAGAGGGGAACCGGGCAGATATTACAGCATGGCGTTCGCACTATCACGTTCCGCTTTTTATTGACAGCTATGGGCTGCTCGAATCAACTCAGCAGGACATTGCTGAAGTATTAAAAATTCACAAGGAACAGCCTTTTACAAATCACCTTGAAATAGAAACATATACCTGGGAAGTGCTTCCGCAAGAAATGAGGTTGCCTATAGCAGCATCTATTACCAGGGAGATGCAATGGGTGCTTGATATTTTGAAATGATGATTTTTATTAACTGAACACTTTACGAAGTTTCCTGACATCATGAAAAAAACAGTTGTAATAGACATTGTAGGGCTTTCGTCCTCCCTGATAGGAGACCATACTCCTTTTCTCAAAGCCTATATCGCTAAAAACCATTTGCAAAGCATCAAGCCTATGCTGCCTGCGGTAACAACCGCGGTTCAGTCAACTTATGTTACAGGTAAATGGCCGGCAGATCATGGTATTGTTGGCAATGGCTGGTACGACAAGGATGAATGCGAAATAAAATTCTGGAAGCAATCTGGCAAACTGGTAAAAGCAGAAACTTTATGGGAAGCTGCCCGTAAGAAGGATCCATCTTTTACCGTATCAAAAATGTTTTGGTGGTATAATATGTATTCTGATGCGGATTTCTCTGTTACACCAAGGCCCAATTACCTTGCTGACGGAAGAAAGATGCCAGATTGTTACTCTTACCCTGCTTCACTGCGTGATGAATTACAGGAAGCACTTGGCCAGTTTCCGCTGTTTAAATTTTGGGGACCCGGTGCAGATATTACATCAACAAAATGGATTGCAGATGCATCTATTTATACTGACAAAAAATACGATCCAACACTTACACTTATTTACCTGCCGCACCTGGATTACTGTCTCCAAAAATTTGGGCAAGATACAAGCGCTATAAGTAAAGAGTTAGGACAAATTGATGAGATTGTTAAGCAGTTGATTAATTATTACTCATCCAAAGCAACAAAAATCATATTACTTTCTGAATATGGTATTAACACCGTTAATCAACCTGTTCATCTCAATCGTGTACTCCGTTCAAACGGATTATTGTCAATAAGAACTGAGCGCGGCCTTGAGCTACTTGATGCTGGTGCGTCTAAGGCATTTGCAGTAGCCGACCATCAGGTGGCACATGTATATGTAAATGACCCATCATTGCTTGAAACAGTAAAGAAATTGCTGCAAACAACTGAC
>CAZRDD010000611.1:0-3201 GCA_964598675.1 uncultured Parafilimonas sp. | reverse complement strand
ATTTGAAAATTTGAAAATGAGTAACAGCCAATGAAATACAATGAAAGCCAATGCAGCATAGCATAACACCCTCTCCGCTTAGCCCCTCACCTTTAGGAGAGGGGTTGAGGGTGAGGCACCACCCTCTCCGCTTAACCCCTCACCTTTAGGAGAGGGGTTGGGGTGAGGCACCATCCTCTCCGCTTAGCCCCCTCACCTTTAGGAGAGGGGTTGGGGGTGAGGCACCACAGTCTCCGCTTAGCCCCTCACCTTTAGGAGAGGGGTTGGGGGTGAGGCAGACCTAAATAACTATCATTTTATGAAACAAACCTTAGTAGTATTGCTTTTAGCAAGTTTATACTTTTTACCATTGCATGCCCAGCACCGGGTGATGAACACCATTTATTTTGAAAAAAACAAGAGCTATGTGCAGCAAAAATATACCCCGCTATTAGAACAACTGGCCACCTTAGCCCACGCCGATAGCTGCACCATTGTTAGAATAATTGGCTATGCAGATGCTACCGGGCAGGCTAAACACAATTACACCCTAAGCCAGCAAAGGGCGCTTGCTGTTTACCAGGGTATTAAACAGTATGGGTTTACAGATACGGCCAAAATACGCCTTGACTGGGTGGGCGATGTACCCGAAACCTACGACCTGCACCTGCCCGGTGCACACATACAGCAACCCTGTGTGGATATTGTGTTGCTGTTTAAATACAAGGGGGAATAAATTAGGAGAAACTAAGCCCCTCCCCCATTTACAGCCCCATCAACACCCCTAAAACCAAAACCAGCAGCAAATACCACTCTGCTGCTTAACGGGCAGCATCGCCGCCTAAAAGGCGCGTAGAGGCATTGCAGGCAGTGCACACCAAAACATTTTGCTTTACCAGCTTTGCCCCAATGGCAAAAACAGCTAACTTGTGGGGCAAATGCGCACTGAGTGTATGCCCCCCATAGCAATAAACCCTAACACAATACTATATGCCTTACAAAAAATTACTGTTGCCACTGTTACTGCTGGTAGTTGGATGCAGCAACCACCCAGGCAATTGCCCAACATTGTACAAGCACATATACACGAGTTTAAATATTGTGCCAGCCTATAACAAAGGCGGCAAGCAAGGCAAGACATCTATACCATATTTGTTGCATCGTTGGAAAATGGACAGTTTGGGGTGCCGGGGGTTTCGCAGTTTTGAAATTATTAACACCATTAACGACAGCTTAAAACTTGATACACTTTCACCATCATTAGTTATTAACCTGCTTGGCAAACCTGATGAGCGCTACGCTACCCATGAATACTACAGGTTTCGATACTACATCAATACCTTTTGTATTGTTGATAATGGCAAAGAAGTTTTACCCGGCCCGGATAAAACAGACAAATGCTGGGTAGAATTTTACTACCCCGACACTTTGAAACACTGTTTAATATTGCCGATTTGTAACTAAACAATGCTTGTTGCAATAGCTATGGCTACAAGGTTAATAAAACCTTATAGGTTTGGCTACAATAATACAGCCCATACTCGTATGTAACCCTCTCAGGGTAAGGCGTACAACGGGCGCACATTTCACGCGGCGTTGCCCTGCGCTAAAAGATGCATCCCCGTTTGGGGAAAATGCCAGTTTACAATTTATAGTTTGTAGTTTGTGGTTTGTAGTTGATAGGCATTATACGCCTGCACAGATAACGTTTTGCAACTGATGAACAGTGCTTCAAAAAACCTTATGGGTTTGGCTACGGCCCTGGCTGTTTTGCCGAACAATGTTATACAGTACAAGTGTGCGACGCAAGAGGCGATGCCACATCATCCACATGCCCGGCTCCAAAGAAAAAAAATTTAAACACGAATGAAGCGCGAATAATAGGCACGAATGTTAAACACGAATGAACCACGAATAGTAAACACGAATTAACGCTAATGAACCACGAATGAACACGAATGAAGCAAGAATTTTAAGCGTACAGTAAGCACCGGCAACCAATCAAACTTTTAATCCACTATATAGCTTCAACAATCAGTACAATCAGATAATCAAATAAATCGGTGGTCAAACATTCAAACAATCAAACTTTTCAAACCAGCAACCAGTAACCTGCAACCAGTAACAAAGAACACAGAACACGCTACAACCCTGCCATTGCCTGTGCAAAACTTTCGGCAGTGGGGTGGCTCATTAACACGGGCGATACGGTTAGCACGGCGGCGCATACGGGCCTTGCTTCAACCACAACAAAAGCATCTTCGGTACCGGCTTTGTTAAAGGCGTGCAGGTGGTAGCTGCTGTGGGCGGGGTTGTACACCACGGCATAGTGGTAAGTGGCGCTGCTGTTGGTTTGCAGGCACAGGAACACGGGGTAATCCCACAAGCCGCCGGGCACTTCATACTGCTCGGCAAGGTTAAAATAAGCATAGTACAACAGCGTGGCGGGCACCTGCATGGTGTTAAGCGTTTGCTGTAGCTGCTGCAGCTTTGTTACCATTACATTTAGCATTACACAATCGGGGGTAAAAGTGTGCATGGGCAGCCACTGCTGCGCGGGGTAACGGTAGTACTGCAGACACTGGCTGCCTATGGAAAGCTTATAATCAAACTCCCTTATGCCGGGGGCAAAATAGCCGGGGTAAAAGTATTGCAGCCCCAGTGTGCAACAGTGCTGCACCACCTGGTAAATAAGGTATTTGCCCAGGCTGTGGCGTGTATACGCGGGGTGATAAAACGAGGTGATGCCGGCAGCGGTTTGGTGGCCAACATCAAACACGCAGGCGCCTATAAGCAGGGGGCCATCGTACAGGTTAAGCACATAGCTGTTAAACATATTGTGGGTGTTGCCGCTGCCCATCAGCAGGTAGGTGAGGTCGTTGGGCCAGCCGGGTGGCTTGCTATCGGCATACTGTTTAAACAGCATAATATGCTGCTGCGTTATGGTGTTAAACGGCTGCACCTGCACGGTAAAACGACTGTTTAGTTTGGCCAGCTTTTTACCTGTGGTTGCGGGGCTGTAATGATTTAAATTATTGCGCAGCCACAGCACGCTAAAAAAATCGTTGTTATAATATAAAAAGTTGGCGGTAAACATGCTCTGGTGCATGCGGTACCAGCCCTGGGCCAGGTAATCATCCAACTGCTGTGGGGTGAGGGCCTCCAAAAAATTTACATCGCAAAACATATTGTGCGCAAGATAGGGAGGAAAGGTGGGTTGCG
>CAZRDD010000610.1:0-3202 GCA_964598675.1 uncultured Parafilimonas sp. | reverse complement strand
GGGCATATCCTGCAGTACGCCTGTTACATGGTATAATTTTTTATCATCTGCTTTAAGCGTTTTGCCAATAGGGTTTTCGGTGCCAAATATTTTTGCTGCAACACTTTCTGATAGTATTACGCTTTGGTCATCTGTAAAAGGCTGCAATGGGTTGCCTTTCACCAATGGAAAACTAAATATGCTGAAGAAAGCAGGATCTACCAGGCCGTTACTGGTTTCATTAAACTTTTTGTTGTTATACTCAAAATAAGAAACATCCCATTTACCGCTAACACGGCTGGCAGCAGCAACCTCCGGCAACTCCTTTTGGGCAAAATAACCCAGCGGAGCGGGTGTATTATCCCAAATAGTTTCTTTGCCATCCTGCCCCATGTTGGCGGCTATTTTGTAAATATTATCTATGTTTTTATGAAAATGGTCAAAGCTAAGTTCATCTTTAACCCACAGCAGCAGCAATATACAGGCAGCAAGGCTTACAGCCATACCGCTTATATTAATGGCCGAGTATAACTTACTGTTACGCAGGTTACGAAAAGCTATTTTGAAATAATTTTTGAGCATATAAAAGCATTTTTAACTTGGATGCTAAACGTATTGAAGGTGGCTTGTAATACTTATTGGCAGGGTATAGAAAAATATGGAGGGTTAATATACAGCAGGTAAATAACAATATATAAATCAAACATCTCTGTTGAGGCCCTGGCAGAAGTATAACCTGCTGCATTATGTAAAACACCGGCGGGTGTTTTATATTTATAGCAAGCCCTGCCTGTATGCAGGCATTATTGCAAAAAACGGCTAAGCCCACCAGGCATAATGGAGAATGATGGGCCGTTGCTGCACTGCGTACTTTTGCTGTTGGTATCGTTAGCGGTACATTGCTGCGATGCCCCTTTTTCGGCAGGTGTATTTGCAGGCTGGCTGGCATTGCCTGTATAGCGGCCAAAAAACAATGCGGATATTAATAGCCCCGCAACAAAAAAGCCAATGGTTTTACCGGCCAGTTTTTTTAAACGGGCAGTAATATTATTATCTTCTTTCTGTGTTAAATGTTGCGGGGCCATAATATATAGTTTTAGTGCTTTACGTATAGTTAATCTGGTTAGCATTGTTTTGTAAACAAGGCTGTTATATCAAAATATTTTCGGTTACTGTTTGCCCGTCAAGCATGCGTATAATACGGTGGCTGTAACGTGCATCATGCTCGCTGTGGGTTACCATTACTATGGTAGTGCCCTGTTCGTTCAGTTCGGTAAGCAGCTGCATAACCTCGTTACCATTGCTGCTGTCAAGGTTACCGGTAGGCTCATCCGCCAATATTAATTTGGGGTTGTTTACCACCGCCCTTGCAACGGCAACACGCTGTTGCTGGCCACCCGAAAGCTGCTGCGGGTAGTGGTTGCGGCGGTGCATAATCTGTACTTTATCTAACACAGCTTCCACTCTTTTTTTACGTTCGGGGGCTTTTACGCCAGTATAAATAAGGGGCAACTCTACGTTTTCAAAAACGGTTAATTCATCAATCAGGTTAAAACTCTGAAACACAAAGCCAATGTTATGTTTACGCAGGTCGGCACGTTTACGCTCGTTAAAATGTGCCACTTCAATATTGTTAAACAAAAAGCTGCCGTTATCGGGGTCATCAAGCAGGCCCAATATGTTAAGCAGGGTTGATTTTCCGCAGCCAGAAGGGCCCATTACCGCTACAAACTCTCCTTCTTTTACTTCAATGTTAAGTTTGTTTAGCGCAACAGTTTCTACATCTTCTGTGCGGTAAATTTTTTCCATTTCGGAAATTTTTATCATGTTGGCTGCCATTGTTTCTTTTTTAATTAGATTGATTAAATTGGTTATATACGTTTTTGTTTTACGTTAAGTTACAGAATAGCCCGGTTATTTTTTTCTTCACCCGGCTATTTTAAGGCTATTGTTTTTTCAGCACCAGTTCCTGTATGTTGCCATAGGTTTCGTAGCTGCTGGTAATTACTTTATCGCCGGGCTGCAGGCCGCTAAGCACTTCGTAATAATCCTGGTTTTTGTTACCAAGCTGTATGTTTACTTTATATGCCCTGGTACCATCGGCGCTTACTTTAAATATCCAGTTGCCACCGGTTTGCTGGTAAAACCCGCCCTGGGGTATCATTACCGCCTGCCTTTCATCGCTAAGCGCCAGCAGTATTTGCAACGTTTGGCCCCTGCGTATGCCCTGCGGCACTTTGCCCACAAATTCCAAATCAACCAAAAAACGGCCGTTTGTTACCTGTGTGTATACTTTTTTAATAACAAGCTGGTAGGTGCTGTCGTTAAAATCAAACCGGGCTTTAAGGCCGGTGTAAATGCGGCTTATGTAATGTTCATCGGGGTCGGCCTGTACTTTAAAGGCACCCAGTACATCCACCTGGCCTATACGCTGGCCGGGGTTAATGTTTTGGCCTACTTCTGCCACAAGCGATGTTAGCTGGCCATCCACCGGGGCGCGTACAATAAGGTCGCCCACTTTACGCTGCATAATATTAAGCGCATTTTTTGAACCTTCGGACGACTGCTGTGCCTGTTTTAACTGCTGCTGTGTAGATATGGAGTCCTGCTCAAGTATCTGCTGCTGCAGCGCTTCTTTGCTTTTAAGATAGTTGTAATTGTTTTCAGCCGATTTAAAATCCTGGTAACCAATGGCTTTTTGGGCATACAGTTTTTTATCAAGGTTATACACCCTTTCTGCCTCGTTAAGCAGGCTTCTTACATCGGCCATCTGGTTTAATTTGTTTACCGTATTCTGCTGTGCAGCGTTCTTAGATATCTGCATTTGTGTAATAAGGTTGTACACATTGGTTTGCTGTGTTACCAGTTGCAGCTCAAGGTTGGTATTGCTAAGGCGTAAAATGGGCTGGTCTTTTTTCATTATTGCACCGTCTTCTACAAAACGCTCTTCTACCCTGCCACCTTCAAGGGCATCCAAGTAAATAGATGTTTTAGGCAGCACAATACCGTTTTCGGGTATGGTTTCCTGGAATGAACCTTTTACCACCTCCCTTATCTCTAACCTGTCTGTTTCAACTGAAAGTTTGCTGGGCCCGGCAGTAAAATAAATGCTGGCAGTAATAAGGCCAGCCAGTGCCACAATACCGGCTATGGTTAAAATGCGCTTTTTGCTCCAGTACTTTTTTTCAATTACTCTGTCCACTTTTTGTTGTTTTAATTGCTT
>CAZRDD010000609.1:0-3203 GCA_964598675.1 uncultured Parafilimonas sp. | reverse complement strand
GTGCTGCCAACATTCAGCCACCTGCGCATCTTTGTTTCTGCCACCAGCGGTACCGACCATATTGATGTTGCCTGGTGTGCCAGCAAAAATATAACCATCCTTTGCCTAAAGCCTTACCAGGATTTTTTGAAAACCATCCCTTCAACAGCCGAACATGCTTTTGCCCTGTTGCTTAGTTTGCTGCGTAATATACCTGCGGCGGTAAACTCAGTAAAAGCAGGTAACTGGCAGCGCCAACTGTTTTGGGGCTACCAGTTAAAGGATAAAAAATTGGGTATTGTTGGCTTGGGCCGAACAGGGTTGTTCATGGCCCAATATGCAGCGGCTTTTAACATGCAGGTGCACTATTATGATCCTTTTGTAACTGCTGAAAATAAAACGTACACAAAGGCAGAAAGCCTGGAAGCGCTTATTGCAGAATGTAATATAATAAGCCTGCATGTACATCTTGCGGATGATACTTTTCATCTCATCAACCAATCCCTGCTGCCTTGTTTTGGGGATGGGAAATATCTCATTAATACATCGCGGGGTAAAATTGTGGATGAGCAGTTTGTGTACAGTCTTTTAAAGCAAGGTAAACTGGCAGGCGTAGCCTCAGACGTAATTGAAACAGAGCTAACGAATATCAATAGCAGTTGGTTGTTCAAGGCCATGGCAGAAGGAATGAATGTTTTATTAACCCCGCATATTGGCGGTGCCACTTACGATGCGTTGCACAGTTGCGAGGAGTTTATTTGTGGTAAATTGGTTGAAATGCTTGCAGGGGAAGTGATAAAAAATAAACAGTAATCGTTAAACAACGCCTTGTAAAATGGGAGAAAACTTACATTACACACTGCCAGAAAGTATAGCAGAAAGCAAGGTGTTTACGGGCGATGAACTTGCTGCACTTGCCGCTGTGCCGATGCCTGAAATAAACCCGGCGTACGATGACGATACCCTAAAGAATATTATACAGTATTATTATATTAGCCCCGATGAAATGGAAAAGGAGTTGCATATACATGCCAAAAATTTGCTGAGGCAATGTAAAGTGCAGGAGGCCTGGCAGGTGTTGCTGGCGGGTGTTTAGCTTATGGGAGGCATTCGATTGATGCGATAAAACGAAAATAGAAAGCGCAAAAAGAGGTATGTTGTTAAACCTCTTTTTGCGCTTTTATGTTTTAACCGGGTATTACGTCGTACGTTTTACCCTTTGTTGTTTTAAAGGTAATAGTATAACCAATGGTTGATTTTACTGAAACCTTGCCGCCTACTTTTACAGGCTTCGCGGTGCGCAGGGTACAATTGTTGCCATTGATGGAAAGAATAGAGGCATGGGTAAGTGTACCACCGGCCCAATTGATATTTACTTCAAACCCACCCCTTGCGCGCAGGCCCTTAATGCTGCCTTCCGCCCATTTTGATGGTATGGCTGGCAACAGGTGCAATTCGTTATTCTGGCTTTGCAGCAGCATTTCAGCTACTCCGGCAGTTCCGCCAAAGTTGCCGTCAATCTGAAAAGGAGGGTGTGCATCAAACAGGTTGGGGTAAGCGCCGCCGCCGCTGCTGTAGTTGTACCCCTTCTCCTGCGTAAGCCTGAAGAGATTACGGTATAACGTGTAAGCATGGTCGCCATCCAATAAACGCGCCCAAAAATTTACTTTCCAGGCCAGGCTCCAGCCGGTGCCATCATCGCCCCTAAGTTCAAGGGTGCGTTTGGCGGCGGCAGCAAGGTCTGGCGTCAAAATAGGGGAGATTTGGTTGGCCGGGTGCAGGGCGTACAGGTGCGATGTGTGCCTGTGGTGCGGTTCAACATCTTCAAAATCTTTAAACCACTCCTGCAGGTTGCCGTTTTTGCCAATATGAAAAGGGTACAGTTTCTCTTTCGCCTGTTTTACTGTATCCAGAAAGGATGCATCAATGCCCAGGGTGCCTGCCGCTTCAATGGTATTGGTAAAAACTTCTCTTACAATACTCATATCCATAGTAGAGGCAATAGATACATCGGCAATCTTTTTGCCATCATAATAATATTCATTTTCGGGCGACATGCTGGGGGCAGTTACCAGGTAGCCGTCTTTATCCTTTACCAGCCACGATAGTAAAAACTGTGCCGCGCCTTTAAGCAAAGGGTAAGCGGTGTTGCGTAAAAAGGTTTTATCATCGGTAAACTTGTAATGCTGCCATATATTGTTACAAAGCCAGCCCTCACCCATGCCCCAGTTGGCCCATTTGGGGTCGCCTTTGCCTACATCGCCCACAGGGTTGGAGAGCCCCCAAATATCTGAGTTGTGGTGTGCTGCCCACCCGTTGGTGCCATAAAACTCTTTAGAAGTGGTATAGCCATTTACTGCAATGTTTTTAATCAGGTCAATCAAGGGCTGGTGCATTTCGCCAAGGTTGCATACATCGGCCAGCCAGTAATTCATTTGGGCATTTATGTTTATGGTATAGTTGCTGCTCCATGGTGGGCGCACCTCTTTGTTCCAGATGCCCTGCAGGTTAGCAGGCGCGTTTGGTGTGCGGGAGGAGGATATAAGCAGGTAACGGCCAAACTGAAAATACAGTGCTTCAAGCCCATCATCGCTGCCGCCTTTGGTATAGGCCTCCAGCCTCTCGTTTACAGGCAGGTTGTTTTTAGTAGTTTGGTTATTGTTTAGTGTAAACGCAACCCGGTTAAAAAACTTGTGGTAATCTGCCAGGTGGCTGCTTAGTAATTGCCCATACGTCTTACCATCAGCTTTTGCCAGGTAATGTACCGCCAGCGAATCCTCATTTTTGCCATCTTTATCAGGGCATTTATCAAAACCATTAAAACTGGTGGCGGCAGAAAGCAGCAACACCACATCAGTAGCATTATTAATATGTATACCAGCGGTATCGGTTGTTATGCTGCCATCCTGGTTAATAGCTTTCACCAATAACTCAAAGCGCATGCCGTTGCAACCGGTTGGATCTTCATATACTACCGGTTCCTTGTGCTCATTAAAATAATTGGGGTCGTCCTGTGCGGGGGCCTTGCCTTTCAGGGCAATTTCGCTGCTGCTTACCACCTTGTTTAAAAAATGCAACTGGCTGCTGGTGCGTACCAGTGCGGTTAGCATGTTGGGTTTGCTGCTGTGCAGTTTAACAACAATTACCTGCCCCGGTGCTGATGCAAATACCTGCCTTGTATATTCAACGCCATTAATGGTAAAACGGGTGGATGATACCGCATC
>CAZRDD010000608.1:0-3213 GCA_964598675.1 uncultured Parafilimonas sp. | reverse complement strand
ATCATATTAATGCTGTTGTTATTACCTATTAAGTTGGCAATATTAAGGGCATTGGTAATAATGGTAAGGTCTTGCAGGGGGGGTAGCTGCTTTACCAGTTCGGCGGTGGTTGAGCCGGAGTCTATAATAATAGTATCGCTCTCAAACACAAGCTGGGCGGCCTTCAGGCCAATATCTTTCTTTTCCTGAAAGTTAATTTTGCTCTTGTCGGCCAGGCGCTGGTCTACCGCTACGCCGCCTTCTAATTTTAGGGCGCCACCGCGTGCACGTATAAGGGTGGCTTTCTGCTCAAGCTGGTCAAGGTCGTTGCGTATGGTTACCTCGCTTACATTAAACATTTTGCTTAATTCGGTAACCATTACTTCGCCTTTTTCTTCTAAGAGGTGCAGTATGTCTTTGCGCCTGCCTACGGTGCTGTCTTTCTTCTTTTCCATTAGCCGGTTTTAAATAAAGTAGTTAACAGTGTTGCTGCTGGGATGAGGCAAGCACTGTTGTTTTTTGGTTGTTGTTATGTATAGCTTTTCAAAAAAAATACAATCTTCTATATAAACAAGCTTTTATGCTTGTGTTTTGTTGTAAAAACTGCCGCGGCTGTTTTTTATGTAAAATAAGATAACACAAAATAAATAAAAAAGTTTGTTTATTTAAAAACAACTCCTATTTTTACTAAACGAAAGGAAACGAAAGATAGTAAAATTGAAACGAAATTATTGCCAGGTGTTTATTTTTTAACGTTGCTTGAATCAAAAATAATCCAGTTGTTAAATTAAGTGCAGGTTTTGCCTGTAAAAAACTACCCTCCAATGCTTAACTCATCAGTGGCTGAAAACCAGTATTGCGACAAACTTATTTGGGACTCCTTTAAAAATGGCAACCGGGAAGCATTTGCCATACTTTATTATCGTTATTTCCGCATCCTTATACAAAACTGTTTCCGCTATTCCAATGATATTAACCTTATTGAGGATTGTATACACGACCTTTTTTTAGAAATATGGAACAATAAAGCCAACCTTGTTACACCCGAATCGGTAAAAGCGTACCTTTTATGTTCCACTCAACGTAAGATTGTGCGCCAGATTAAAAAAAGCCGTGATACCCAAAGCAAAACCAACGAGTTTGCCTGGGCAGGTGTTGCCCACTCCATTGAAGATGAAATCATCTCCCACCAAAATATGATGGAAAGTAAACGAAACATCAGCCGTGCCTTAAACACGCTTACCAAAAGGCAAAAGGAGGCCGTTTGTTTCAGGTACTACGATAATTTAAGTTATTCGGAAATTTCTACCAAAATGGACATCAGCACGGATAGTGTGTACAACCTGGTTTCGAAAGCGCTTGATAACATTCAAAAGTGCGTACAGGGCAAACAAAAACTACAAACAGCAGCATAGTACATATTAAAAGGCTAAACTATTATTATGAAGTATTTGGGAATTGAATCGGATGAACTGGCCGCACTGGGCGGTATTTACACCGCAACGGAAATTACGCAGCAGCCTGAGCTTTGGCAAAAAGTTTGGGAGCAGGTATATTGCCTGCGCCCACAGCTTACCGCGTTTTTAAACAGCACACTGCCCCGGTGCCAGCGCATTATTTTAACCGGCGCAGGTACCAGCGCCTTTATTGGCATAAGCCTGAGGGGCGTATTACAACAGGCCACCAATATACCTGTTGAGGCCGTTGCCACTACCGATATTGTGTCGCACCCTAACGATTATTTTATTGCCAATATACCCACCCTGCTTATTTCGTTCGCCCGTTCCGGCAACAGCCCCGAAAGTGTGGCTGCCGTAAACCTGGCCGACGAAATTTGTAAAACCTGCTTTCACCTCATCATTACCTGCAACCAGCAGGGGCATTTGGCGCAGTACCAGCCTGAGCACGAAAAATTTTGCATTGTGCTGCCAAAGGAGTCTGACGATAAAAGCCTGGTAATGACAAGCAGCTACACCTGTATGCTGCTTACCGGCCTGCTGATAGCCAGGTACCAAACGCTGGAGGCTACCCAAAAAAGTGTAGAAACCGTTATACGCTACGCTAAACAATTTTTGTTTATGCACCGCGATGAGCTTAGGGATATTGCTAACCTTAAATTTAACAGGGCGGTGTTTTTGGGGGCAGGCTCGTTTTACGGCACCACTACCGAGGCCAATTTAAAACTGCAGGAGCTTACCGATGGTAAAGTAATCTGCAAAAACGATAGTTACCTCGGCTTCAGGCATGGGCCAAAATCGGTTATCAACCAGGATACACTGGTGGTTTACATCCTTTCATCAAGCAACCAGCATGCGCTTAAGTACGAGATTGACTTAATCAACTCCATGAAAAAAGGTACAGCGCCCATGCTGGAAATAAGCATTTCCGAAACGGAAGTAAAAAGCCTGAGCTTACCCTATATGCTGCATTTTACGGAGGAGGATAAAGTGCTGGATGATGATTTTTTGGCGCTTTGTTATATAGTGCCGGTGCAAATACTGGGCTTTTATAAATCGCTGCAACTGGGCTTAAAGCCCGATGCGCCAAGCACTAATAACGATATTACGCGCGTGGTGCAGGGGGTACACATTTATGCACTAACCAGCTAAATACTGGTGCCGTAAACCGCCCGCAAACGCAACAGCGCAAACAGGCTGTTTTGCAGGGGGGGGCGGGCAGTGGTAATACTGTTTTAGCCCCGGTTGCGTCGCACACTGGGGCGTTTATAACATTGCCGGGCAACAGCCCGGGCGTATAACAACAAGGGTACAAAAAATGGCAACAGTAAATACGGTTTTTATCGTGTGTTAGCGCCCTGCAACAGCTCCCTTGTGGGGAGGTGAGGCAGGCGTAAACAAAAAAATGGAAAGCATAAAACAGTAAGCCGCACCGTAACAGGTACAGGCAAACACATAATACAGTAACAGATATATTAAAAGCAGGTAAACCATAATGGGCAACACAGCAAAAAAATACGATGTACTGGTGGCAGGCGAACTTAATGTAGACCTGATACTTAATAAAATTGATGGCTACCCAAGCATGGGCAAAGAGGTGCTGGCCGATGAAATGACGGTTACCCTGGGCAGCAGCAGCGCCATTTTTGCCAGCAACCTAAAAACGCTTGGTACATCCGTAGCGTTTATAGGCAAACTGGGTACCGATAATTTTGGCGATTTTATGTTGAATGCCCGGCGCGGCAAGGGGGTTGATACACAAAAAATATACAGGACG
>CAZRDD010000607.1:0-3214 GCA_964598675.1 uncultured Parafilimonas sp. | reverse complement strand
CTTCAACAACCGCAACCTGTTTTGTTTTTAAGTCGGCGGCGGAACGTGGTAACAAGTTGACCTGTTCGGCGGCCCTAATGACTATCTAATCACTGATTAGGCAGCCATGGCATACTGTGTATTGCCATTTGAATTTTGAATATTCAGATTTAAGTGCTAATTATCCAACGCACTGCATGCTTACACCTGACCCAACCTACGCTGTCAAAACCAATACAGCCCCTTTACGTTGTTGGTTTGGTGATTGCAGTTTTACAAAACGCAATCAAAGAACTTACAAACGAACAGCAAATTTACATATTTCTGCGGTAACAATAAACTTATTTGGTTAAAATGCTTTGCACGGCACGGCCTGTTTAGCCCCCACCCCGCGCCGCCTGCAACCGGTTAAGGGCTAAACAAACCGGTAAACCTTTACAAAACGGCAACAAACCCGGCAAAAAGCTACCTTCACGCCCATGAAGCAACAGTTGGGCCCGCTGGAAGTATATACCTTAAATATTGAAGAATACAGTAAACAGGCTGCGGCCATTAAAGCAAAACGGTCGGTTATTGGGTGGTTGCGCCTTGCCCTGGCCATCCTCACCATACTAATGGTTAAACTGGCCTGGGATGGTGCGTTGTGGATGATACTGCTGGCGGCCGTTACGGGCATTGGTTTGTTTTTATATGCTGTTTCGGCAGATACCGACCTTAAAGAAAAGCTACAGAACACAGAAAACCTGCTTACCATAAACCAGGACGAAATAAACCTGCTGAACAACAATTTCTCTACCAGGGAGGATGGCAAAAAGCTGGAAACACCCAACCACCCCTACGCGCAGGATATGGACGTTTTTGGCCCATCATCGCTGTACCAGTACCTAAGCCGCTGCACGGCAGAACAAAGCAGGCAGCTGCTGGCCAACAAACTGCTGGCACCAGGCACCAAAGCCGAAATTGAGCAGGTGCAGCAGGCCAGTAAGGAGCTTGCCGCCAAAACACCCTGGCGGCAGCAGTTGCTGGCCTTTGGCATGGCTAACCCTGTTACCGTTTATACCGAAAACAGGATAAAAAACTGGCTGGCGCAACCCGGCATTTTTGGCGCGGCGGGCTGGTGGTGGCTGGCGCGTATTTACCCCGCCGTTACGGTGGGCTGCCTGCTGTTATACCTCAACAATAACATTACGGCCCCCGTGTTTTACATGATGGCTTTTGTGTTTTTTGTATTTGCTTTCTCGCTTAGTAAACGCATACACAGTACCTGGCTGCTGCTTAGTAAAATAGTACCCGAAGTTGATACCCTTAGCAGGCAGCTTAACCATATTGAGGGGGAATCTTTTAACAGCAGCTTTATGGCGGGCATTAAAAAAAGGCTTCAAAATGCTGAGCAGTTAACGGCCTCTGCCGAAATACAACAGCTTAAAGGCGTGCTTAACAGGTTTGATGTGAGGCTTAATATTTTTGCGCTCTATATTTTAAACACCTTTTTTCTGTGGGACCTCTGGCAACTGCTGCTGCTTAACCGCTGGAAGGCCAAAAACCGCGCTGCCGCTGCCCAATGGTTTGCCGCCATTGCCAGTACCGAGGTGGCGGCCAGCATAGCCACCCTGGCCTTTAACCAGCCGCAATGGTGCTGCCCCACCATTACCGAAGAGCATTTTACCATACAGGCTACCGCGCTTGGCCACCCGCTTATTGCCGCAGGCAAAAGGGTTAACAACAGCTTCGCCCTTCAGGGTACGGGCAAAGTAAGCATTATTACCGGCAGCAATATGGGTGGCAAAAGCACCTTTTTACGCAGTGTGGGGGTAAACAGCATACTGGCGCTGATGGGCGCGCAGGTTTGTGCGGAAAGCTTTACCATATCGCCGGTGTTGTTAATGAGCAGCATGCGCATTGCCGATAACCTTGCCGAAAGTACCAGCACTTTTTATGCAGAGCTTAAAAAGCTGAAATCAATTATTGAAGCGGTAAATGCTAAACAAAAGGTATTTATTCTGCTGGATGAAATATTGCGCGGCACCAACTCGTTAGACAGGCACACCGGCTCCAAAGCCTTGATACAGCAATTTATACAGCACAATGCAGTGGCCGTTACCGCCACCCACGATGTGGAACTGGCGAAGCTGGAAACCGATTTTCCCCAGGCGATTAGCAATTACCATTTTGATGTACAGGTAGCCAACGATGAGCTATATTTTGATTATAAACTAAAGCCGGGCATCTGTACCAGCCTTAATGCATCCATCCTTATGCGCAAGATTGGGATTGAATTGAAGGAGTAAGCAAGCGGGCATCTGACTACGGATCAGAAGGTTTGTGGGTTTGAATCCAGACGAGATCACGAAAAACAAAGCAGTTACAACGTTAAAGTTGCAACTGCTTTGTTATTTTCAGGCAAAATCGCCTGATTTTTACATGCGTTAATTTAGTTAACCAGTTAGCGGCAATACTTTTATTTTAGACGGGCAACTTGCGTTTGTCTTTGTTAACCGAATAGCTTTAAGAAGAAACCATTTTTCCCACGTTTTTCAATTCCCCAAATGAGTTCGTCTCGTTTAAGAGCGCTTTTAATTACTCAGTAACTGTCATATTTGTGCGAGTGTGTTTACTATATTAGGGTCTGGTTTAATCGCAGTTAACGAGCAGAGCCTTGTGCAGGCTGAGAGATAGCATTCTATCTGCCAGGAACCTCTGCTGATTTAAAATATATTGTTTAAGTTAAATACAAAAGTCTGTAAATATTTATCTGCCGGAACTAAAGTTTGGATTTGTGAATAGCTGATGTTACAATGTCAAGCCCAACTTATATAAAACCCAATGTTGGCCGTAGTTTTATATCATCCATGTTCTGCTATGTAAGCAAACATTTGCCTATCAGTGATGAATTGCTTTCGCTTGAATTGAGTATTATATCTTTTATTTAAATATTTAAAAACGAATCTCGTCCTTTGAAAATTAAAATTGAATTCCATATGACCTTTTATTTTCTCCAGCATATTGTTTTTGCAGACAAAAATTCCTATTCTTCTAAACAAACTAGAATATATTGGGGTGAGAAAACGATCAAGTGTGTAGGGGGCTGTTATATTTTTCTCTGGATTTTGGAATTCATCATATACGTCAACCTTTCCTGAATTAAGCAGTCTCAACAATAGTGTGTCATTATTATAAACGAATGATTTATAGTCTGTATAGTATTCTTTTATTGTGCCAATCTTTCTAACCTTTT
>CAZRDD010000606.1:0-3217 GCA_964598675.1 uncultured Parafilimonas sp. | reverse complement strand
TTGAGGGTGGTGAAAAAAGACCGCGTAACGTGGGGGACGAGCGGGAGAAATACCCGGAAGACCTGCACGAGCAGGATATTGAACTGCATGCCGCCCCGGCCATGCGCGGCCACATGCTTAATTTTATTGAGGCCATTGATAAGCAAATTAAACCGGTGGCCGATATTGAGCAGGGCCATATATCTACCGCGAGTTGTATAATGGCAAACCTTAGCATGAAACTGGGCCGCCCCCTTATGTACGACCCTGTAAAGCATATTATACCCGGCGATGCTGAAGCCACCCAATTGTTGCAACGCACCTATCGTGGGCCCTGGGTACACCCAGCAACGGAGTTTTTGTAAGGAGATGTTTTAAGGAGGAGGTTTAGGTGGTGTTTAAATGCCATCAAACAGCAGGGATGCGTTTAATTATTTCCATGCAGGCCCGTGCGTTGTGGTAAGGGCATTTCCAAAAGCCTGCTTTATCCTGCCCCGGCATAATGCTGTAATCCTCGTTAACGCCCCAAAACCATTCGCCTTTAGCTTTATCAATAATGTACTGGTTGGTAAACAGCCAGTTGTTTAACGATTGTTGCAGGTATGCTGGGTTGCCTGTAAGCTGCCAGGCATTTAAAAAACCCACCATTGCCTCGGCCTGCGGCCACCAATGCTTTTCTTTTACCAGGTGTTTGTGGCCGGGTTCATATTCATACCATAAACCGCCGTCGGAATCAAGCCCTTCGGCCGCAGCGTTTGCAAGGGTTATGGCGTGTTGTTTCATAAGGGCTGTCCAGTAATGGCCGCCTGCAATTTCTGCACATTCCTGCAAAAGCCAGGCCGCTTCAATATCGTGCCCGTAGGATATAACATCGGGCTTTACCCGCCATAGTTCATCAAAAAACAAATTAAGGTGGCCTGTGCTTTTATCAATCATGTATGTGTGAAAAATGTCCAGCAGCGCCACTATTTTTTGTTTCAACTGCTCATCTGGCCAGTATCTATACAGGTTGCAATAGGCTTCAATAATGTGCAGGTGGGTGTTCATGGTTTTTTTCTCGTTGGCATCTTTTGCACTCAGGCGCAGGTCGTCCAGCGGTTGCCAGTCTCTTGCAAATGCCTCAAAATATCCACCATGCACAGTATCGTAACTGTGTTCTTCAATGGTATTGTAAAGGTTTATACTTAATGTAAGCGCCTCTGCGTTTTGGGTAGCGGCATAATATTCACTCATGCCATACAGGCAAAAGGCCAGCGCGTAAATTTGTTTACGGGTGCTAACAGGCGTGCCGTTTGCAGCAACCTGCCAGTAAACACCGCCAAATTCGTAATCGTAAAAATGTGTTTTTATATAGTTAAAAGCACGTTGCGCCAATGCTGCATGCTCCGCATTGGGGGTGCGTTGTATGGCAGCACTAAACGTCCATAATATACGGGCATGCAGCACCAGCCCTTTGGGCGCATTTGTATCGGCTATATTATCGTTGTTTATTTTGCCATAAAACCCGCCATTTAGCGCATCGGGGCAATAGGTTGACCAATACTGCAGAATATTATCCAGTTCCTTTTCAACACTGCTCCTGTATTGCTGTAATAACTCCATATACAATATTCCCCGCAGGGTAGTTAAAACACCGTTATGTTTTTAAGGTGTTTTGATGAATGGCTGTTTGTTTTATTTGCTTAGCTGAATGCTTTTACTTAGCCAGCGCCAGGTTTTTTTGAATGATGCTGGTAAGTGTTTGTACCTGTGTGGCAGAACGGAAACCATCTTCCGGTGTGTTAAGCACATAATCAAGCAACCTGTTAATAGTGGTGGTGGCAACATGCATACGCGTGTCTGATGAAGCATAATAGATAAACACTGTGCCATCTTCATCGGCTATCCATCCGTTACAAAACGCCACGTTGCTAACATCGCCCACACGCTCCATACCTTCCGGCGCTAAAAAATAACCCGCTGGTTTTTTTATTACTTTGGTAAGGTCGTTAAGGTCGGTCATAAACATATACAAGGTATAGCGAAGCCCTGCGGCTGTATTGCGCACACCATGTGCCAGGTGCAGCCAGCCGTAGGTGGTTTTTATAGGGGCAGGGCCCTGGCCATTCTTTAGTTCATAAACTGTATGGTACACTTTGCGGTCAACAATTAATTCTTCTTCTATTATAGCATTTTCTATGTTGTCGGCCAGGCCAAAGCCTATGCCGCCGCCTTTGCCCGCTTCAATAAAGCTATCCTGCGGGCGGGTATAAAAAGCATATTTGCCTTGTACAAATTCGGGGTGCAGCACCACATTGCGCTGCTGCGGCGATGGGGTTACCAGGTCGGGCAGGCGTTGCCATGTTTTAAGGTCCTTTGTACGCGCAATACCACACTGTGCAATGGCCGATGACTCATCGCCGGGCAAAGCAGCAGGGTCTTTACGCTCGGTGCAGAACAAGCCATATATCCAGCCATCTTCATGCTGTACCAGGCGTATATCGTAAATGTTGGTATCGGGTACATCTGTTTCGGGCATTACCACGGGGTAGTCCCAAAAAGTAAAATGGTCAATGCCGTTGGGGCTTTCTGCTATGGCAAAAAACGATTTCCGGTCAATCCCTTCCACCCTCGGCATCAAAATATACTTGCCATTCCATTTAATAGCACCTGCGTTTAACACTGCGTTTATGCCAAAGCGCTGTGCCAGGTAAGGGTTGGTAGCGGGGTTAAGGTCGTAACGCCAAAAAACAGGGGCATGTTCGGCGGTAAGTACCGGGTTTTTATAGCGTTCGTAAATGCCGTTGCTATCTTCCTCAACCTCGTTGGTAAGGTTGGTAATTTGCTGATATTGTTTCTCCAGTTTTTCGAGACGGGTTAAAAAGCTATCTTTCATAATCAATTGATTTCAGTATTTAATCTTCCAGTTTGTTCCACCAGGTGCGTTTCAGTATTAAAATGATTACAACAAGTATGGCAATGGTTATCCATAAAGGCGCATGCATGCTCAAAATAAAATACATGGGCAGTATGGTTAGGCAGCATTGGGCTATGATGCCAATAACCACGTTAAACATATCCAGCTTAAAGTTTTTGTTGCCCACAAAAGTTGGGTCATCTGCCAGTACCAATGCGTGTATCGGTTTCCAAAACCCCCAGGGCCTTACAGTGCGGTAGAAGCTTTTTAAAGTTGCTTCTTCTGTTGGCGGTGCAGCATAGGTGCCTATGATACTGCCCGCCAGCGAAACAATGAACAGAA
>CAZRDD010000605.1:2849-3227 GCA_964598675.1 uncultured Parafilimonas sp. | reverse complement strand
GGGGCGGGGCTTTTTCCACCACGTACTGGGTTGACCCTAAGGAAAAAATTATCGGCCTTTTTTACCGGCAGCTGTGGGACGACCAGCATGAAGATGAACTGATTGACAAGTTTAAAATACTGGTATACCAAGCTATTAACGAGTAGGTTACGTGGTGTTAAAAGCCGCCTTTTACGGCTAATAACACCATGTACCAGTCATCAGCATTATCAGGCAAATCTGTTAAATCCTGGTCCAACGTTCAAACTTTTCAAACCTCTTCTCCATGAACCTTGATGAAGTTAAACCAAAACCTTTGGGCGATATACCCGGCTCGCCGGAGATGATAAGGCTTAAAGATTTCAGGCCGGTATCGGTATTTAACACGCCGGTTACCCA
>CAZRDD010000605.1:0-2839 GCA_964598675.1 uncultured Parafilimonas sp. | reverse complement strand
GTTTCCGGTGATTGATATGCACACCCATGCCTGGCAGCCCGATACCGATATTAACGCCTGGGTTAACACCATGGAGGCCGCCAATGTACAAAAAGCAGTGGTGTTGTCGTTTGAAACAGGCGATGCCTTTAAAGCCGTTATAAACCGCTTTGCGGCCCACCCCGACAAGTTTGATATTTGGTGCGGGCTTGATTATACAGGCTATAACCAACCCGGCAATTTTTGGATTGACAATGCCATTGCCCAACTGGAGCACTGCCATAAACTGGGGGCCAGGGGCGTAGGCGAGCTGGGCGATAAAGGCATGGGCGAATATTACTCAAGGCCGGTGGCGGGCTACGGCATGCACCTTAACGATGCCCGCCTGCAGCCCCTGCTTAAACGCTGCGGCCAGCTTAACCTGCCCATAAGCGTACACATTGCCGACCCCATTTGGATGTACCTGCCCATGGACAACACCAACGATGGAATGATGAACGCCTACAACTGGCGAATTAACCTTAACCGGCCCAGCCTGCTTAACCATGCGCAGCTTATTGAGGGCTTTGAACAGGCGGTTGCACAAAACCCGGGCACCACGTTTATTGCCTGCCACCTGCTTAACTGCAGCCACAACCTTAGTATACTGGCCGGCATGTTTAACCGCTACCCTAACCTGTATGCAGATATTACCTCGCGCCTTAAGGAGGTGGCTACCGTACCACGCTATGCAAAAGCTTTTATGGAGGCATACCAAAACAGGCTGCTGTATGGCAGCGATGCGGGCTACGACCCCGGCAATACTGTTGCCTTTGCACAAAGGATATACCAGTCAACTTTCCGGTTGCTGGAGACCGCAGATGAGCATATATACGAGCATGATATTTACAAATACCACTGGTCTTTGTACGGGTTGCATCTTAGTGATGAGGTGCTGCAGAAGCTGTATTACGGCAATGCTGAGCGGTTAACGGCCCGCTGATGCTAAGGGCTTCTCTTACACATAAATTGGTAATCTTACACCATTTCTTGTATTCTGCATGCCAACGGGCAATATAACACCAGCCCCTCTAAAATGTTATACGCTCGGCTCACCATTTCAAACAATCAAACTGGCTTTCAAAATCAGCGCAATCATAAAAATCAAATAAATCAGCGGTCAGCCTGCTGCTGTGGCTTTCATTGTATTTCATTGGCTGTTACACATTTTCAAATTTTCAAATTCCCTAATTTTCAAATTGGGCTGTTGCCGCGCTGCTATCCGTAGCTTGCAGCTACGGATGTTCTTATAAAAACCCGCCTCTGGCGGATACGTTCTGCCACCGGAGGTGACTTATCATTAACATCCGTAGGCACAGCCTACGGATAGCGGCGAACAAGCAAATATTTGCGATTAACATACTGACTTTATAGGGCTTTCTATATCGTGTGTCCAACACTACAAACTGTAAACTACACACCACAAACTAAACATGCCGCCCTTACGGGGCTTTGTGAAACTTACATACATACCTTGCTACTAACATTACGGCCCGCAGGGCCTTGTAAACCAAAGGCCATGTACGAAATACAAAGTTAGCAGTACGAATAAATTGAACACCGCCTGCTCCGCTGAACATTCAAACAATCAAACTTTTCAAACAATCAAACTGGCTTTCAAAATCAATCCAATCATAAAAATCATTCAAATCAGCGGGCAGCCTGCTGCTTTGGCTTTCATTGTATTTCATTGGCTGTTACACATTTTCAAATTTTCAAATTGCCTAATTTTCAAATTGTGTTCATCAATCCAATCATAAAAATCATTCAAATCAGCGGTCAACAATCAAACTTTCAAACAGAACACAAAACAAAGAACCCAAAACCCATAACAAAAGAACCCAGAACAAAAGAACCGCTTCCCCCTTTTCCTTACCTTAGGCCGCAGGATAATCCATTTTTTTTTGATGAGGTTTTTGCTTCATCAGCCTCTGCACTTTATATGCTTTAATATGATCAACAAAAAGTTATTAGTAGCCTGTTTACTGTTGCCCGGCAGCCTGTGGGCGCAAAATGCCACCATTAAGGAGGAAACAAAGCAACTGCTTACCTACCCGTTTAACGATGCTAACCCCACGCCAATTTTAACCGGCCAGCACAAAAACATTTACCCCTACCATACGTTTGATGGCTACGCCGCCAAACCAACCATGCAGCCCTGGAAGGTAATAACCCTTGAAAATGATTACATTATAGTATACGTTATGCCCCAGGCGGGCGGCAAGGTATGGGGTGCCATCGAAAAATCTACTGGTAAGGAGTTTATTTACCGTAACGAGGTAATGAAGTTCAGGAATATTGCCATGCGCGGCCCGTGGACTTCCGGCGGCATTGAGTTTAACTTTGGCATTATTGGCCATAACCCCGGTACCGCCAACCCGGTTGATTATACCACCAAACAAAATGCCGATGGCAGCGTAAGCTGTTTTGTAGGCAATATGGACCTGCCCTCGCGTACGCAGTGGCGCGTTGAAATAAGGCTGCCAAAAGACAAAGCCTATTTTGAAACCATTGCCCTGTGGGATAACCCTACGCCCCTGCCGCAATCGTACTACAACTGGATGACGGCCGCCGCCGTGGTTACCGATGACCTGGAGTTTTACTACCCCGGCAACCATGCCCTGGAGCATAGCGGCGAGGCTGGCCCCTGGCCCATAAATAGCCAGGGCCGCAACCTGGCCCCCTACCGCAACAACAATTTCGGCTCGCATACATCCTTACACATTGTGGGCGAGTACAACGATTTTATGGGCGGCTACTACCATAACGCTGAGTTTGGTTTTGGCCATTGGGCGCTGTACGATGATATGCCCGGCCATAA
>CAZRDD010000604.1:0-3239 GCA_964598675.1 uncultured Parafilimonas sp. | reverse complement strand
ATCTGGTTTTCCAATATCCATTCCCGCATTTTCTTAATACAATCCCATTCTTTTTCCCATTCAAGCCTTTCTGGGCTTTTGTAGCGTTCATGGCTGCCGGAGGTGGAGTGCCCCTGGGGCTGCGTCATTTCCTGCACATGAAAAATGGCCGGTACATGCGTATGCCGCACTTTGTTAATGCCTGCTTCAAACACCTCGCACATGCCTGCATAATCCCAACCTTTCACCGTATAAATATCAACCCCGTTGGTATCGGGCTTTTTTTGAAAGCCGCGCAGGGCTGCGGATATGGAGCCTTTGGTTGTTTGAATATGGTTGGGAACGCTTATGCCATAGCCATCGTCCCAAATAAAAATGGCGAGAGGTACCTGCATTACGCCTATGGCATTTACCGCCTCCCAAAAATGCCCTTCGGAGGTGGATGCATCGCCAATGGTGCAAAAGCAAACTTCTTCGCCGTTATTGGATAGTGTTTTAAATTCTTTTAAAATATCAGATTCCCTGAACAGCTTTGAGGCAAACGCAAGCCCAACACTTCTTGGCATTTGCGATGCGGTGGGGGCCATATCCGAAGCGGTATTTTTTTGGTTTGCCAGTGGTAACCATTCGCCATCCAGCGTGGTGTTGGGGGTGGCGTAATGGCAAACCATGTTTCTGCCGGAGCTGAACGGTTCGTGCTGGCTGTCGGGGTCGGCATACATTTGTGCAAAAAACTGTTGCACATTGGCAAGGCCTGCGGCAAACATAAAAGTTTGGTCGCGGTAATAGCCCGAGCGCCAGTCGCCCGGCTGGAAAAATTTGGCCATGGCTACCTGGGCCACTTCCTTACCATCGCCAAAAATGCCAAACTTAGCTTTGCCGGTAAGCACCTCGCGTCGGCCAAGTAAGCTGGCTTCCCTGCTTTCCATGGCAGTACGGTAATCGCCAAGCACGGTGGCCCGGAAATCCTCGTAAGACAGCATGTCATTCTCAGCCTGGAGAGTTGCAGAAAGATTATCCATGCAACAAAAATATTATTTACTGGCGGCAACAAAAAAAGTTTTCCATTGGCACTGCCAGCTGTGAAGGCATTACAGCATGTTACGGAGGAAAACATGGGGAAAAGTTTGAAAAGATGGTAGTTTTTGGATGAATCAGCCAAGCCTAATAATGTCCCCGCCCTCATTTTTACCTCCAAGATTGAATACGAATTGTTTTTTAAAGGCCGTTTTTGTTGCCGTAAACATTAAATATTACAAAATTTTAAGACTAATGGCTTGCCAAAAAACGTTATGTTAATAGATAAAATGATAATTTTACTTATAAACTTTATTGCATGAAAAAAGCTTTTATACTGTTTTTCGCTGTTATTGGTGTTGTGGCATTGCACGCGCAGGATGCCACTACTACGCAGCAGCAGCCTGATATTGCCAAAATAATTGATTTTAAAGAAACAGATCACGACTTTGGCAAAATAGCCCAGGGTAAACCTGTTGAGTTTGACCTGTATATGAAAAATATATCTGCTGATTCTGTTACCATTCAAAACGTATCGGTAGGGTGTGGCTGTACTACCCCAAAATGGCAGCCAGGCCCTTATGCCGCAGGCGAAACCTTTAAAATTACCGTTGGTTTTAACGGTAGTGCCTTTGGGCCATTTGTAAAACAAATCACAGTTTTTTTTAATGGCGGTTTAAGTAAAGTTATCCGTTTTCATGGCGAAACGTTTAAAACACCAGATAACCCAGCCCCTGCAAACGCTGCCGTTCAGCAGTTAAAACCAGCATCATCTAACTAATTATACCCTTAAAAAATTATGAAATATATTTTTGTTATTGCCGCATTAATGTTGTCTGTGTCGGTATTCGCTCAAACAACGCCCAGCCCTGTTTCATTTAAAACGGTAAAATATTCGTTTGGTAAAATACCACAGGGAAAACCTGTAACAACCAAATTTGAGTTTACCAATACAGGTACCAAGCCTTTGATTATTGAAAATGCAGAAGCTGGCTGCGGTTGCACCACGCCTGATTACCCTAAAGCACCCATTTTGCCCGGTAAAACAGGTGTTATAAAAGTTACCTATAATGCAGAAGCGCCCGATAAGTTTACTAAAAATGTTACGGTTAAATTTGCCGCAGTGGCGGAACCTGTAATACTTTTAATAGATGGCGAGGTTGTAAAAGCAAAACCAGAATAACATTATTCTTATACAATTTGCAAAGCCCCGTTGGTAAACGGGGCTTTTTGTTTGGTACATATACAAAAACTTACACGCGTTAGGTATACTTATTTACTTTTACAAAATCTGAATTATTAATAAAGGTTGTTTTATGCAAACGTTATCAATTAGTACGCGGGGACAATTAATGCCAGCTTCGCCCATTAGAAAGCTGGTGCCTTACGCTGAGGCTGCTAAGAAAAGAGGGATAAAAGTACACCACCTTAACATTGGCCAGCCCGATATAGAAACCCCCAAAATGGCGCTGGATGCGGTGCGGCATTCCGACTTTAAAGTGCTTGAATACAGCCACAGCGCGGGTAACGAAAGCTACCGCCGTAAACTGGTGGGATATTATGAAAAGAGGAATATTACGGTAGACCACACGCAGATTATTATTACCACAGGGGGCTCCGAAGCCATTATTTTTGGGTTTATGGCCTGCCTCGATGCGGGGGATGAGGTAATTATACCCGAGCCATTTTATGCCAATTACAATGGTTTTGCTGTTGAGGCGGGGGTAAAAGTGGTGCCTGTAACCTCGTATATTGAAACAGGCTTTGCGTTGCCGCCTATTTCGGATTTTGAAAAAGCCATTACGGAACGTACCAAAGCAATAGTAATATGTAACCCTAATAACCCTACCGGTTATTTGTACAGCAAGGAAGAGTTGACAGCATTGAGAGATATTATTAAAAAGTACAACCTGTACCTTTTTGCCGACGAGGCATATCGTGAATTTTGCTACGAAGGCACGCATTTTAGTGCAATGCAGTTAGAAGGCGTTGATGATAATGTTGTGCTGATGGACACTATAAGCAAGCGCTACAGTGCCTGTGGTGGCAGAATAGGTGCTTTTGTAACCCGTAATAAGCAGTTGCTTGATATCGTAATGAAGTTTGCGCAGGCAAGGCTTAGCCCGCCGGGGTTTGCACAAATTTTAGGCGAAGCTGCTGTTGACCTGCCGGATGATTATTTTGATGAAACAAAAGCCGAATACAAAAGCCGCAGGGATTTGATAGTGAAGCGCCTGAACGAG
>CAZRDD010000603.1:0-3241 GCA_964598675.1 uncultured Parafilimonas sp. | reverse complement strand
GAAACTCTTTCTATTTGTTTATATTTATTCTTTTTTGTTTGTCTTTTAAAAATCTTCTAGGTCAAGATAGACTTATAGATTCTAGTGGAAAGATTATTGTTAATTGTGTTGTAATTGATAGTTGTAATCAATTTAATAGAATTCAATCCAATAGCGATTCTTTGGTAATATCCATTTCGGAAGATCGCTCTTTTTATAAATTAAAATTTAGTAATACTGAGCGTGACACTTTGTTTTTATTCGGCACTTATTTTTTAGATTCATATCTATTTAATAGTTTAAGGTTTTTTTATTTTGACGACAGGGCTAAAACTTTGGAGTTAGATTTCTCGGAACATTCGCTTAATCATATGGCTTATTTTTCAGGATTCAAAAGATATCAATTCGTTAAGATTTGCCCGTATACACAAATTGAAATAAATATCCCTAGAGCACTTATAATGCATCAGCTTCCTAAGCATTTAAATGCAGTTGAAGGAAACATTAAGTTTAGGTATTATAAAGCAGATGATTTTGAAAGGGTAAGTAAAATTAATGGAGAAAACAACAGATTTTTATTAGTTTCTAAGTGTGCTCCTCATAAGATTCAATGTAAAATGCAATTTGCATTTTACTAAGTGTTCTCAATAGCATCTTAAGCTAAAAGCTGTTGTGATTTTCCCCCGCCTTTCGGTAGCGTGTTAAACTAAAGGCAGTTGGGCTGTCCTTAGCCTTGTGTGTAGTTGGCTAAGGACATAATATAAAACCCTGCCTGTGCTTGGTATAAAAGGGTAAGCATGAAATGTTATAAGCAGCTGTTTGGTGTAAGAGCCAGGCAGCTGTTATTGTGTACAGAGGCGCCCAGGTTGTTGCTGTATAATTAGAATCATTACCCTCCCATGCTCCTCAAAGAGTTAAATACGAACATAAAGGGCGTTTACTCTTCAAAGAGCCATCAAGACTAACTCATTGAAGAGTAAATACGATCTTGCTTTTTATTTTATTACTCCTTCTGCGCCCGCTGCTAAAAAGGGCAGCTTACTTTTCTATTACTACTTACTCCATAACGGGAACTGGGGAGAAAACTTTTTCAAATTCTCCATTTTTCAACATACAACTAATACAATCAGCCACGACTTGTTCAGAAATTTCTTCAACTATGCACATATCCACAGCCCAAAAATATTTTCCAGAACAACACTCACCCGACTTTTTGTATTCTAGAATAAGCCTTTCGATATTGCGCAAAGTAAAAAATGTAGAAAAATATTTTTTTCCATTTGCAAAACTTACGTAGATATCTATATTGTCATCATAAATATTGATGTTTTTAATATCTCCAATATAATCTATCTTATAATTTTCCATAGTTGTCTATTCCTGGCTTTTAAATTTTATATCTCCAAATTTGAAATATTATTTAATTCCAAAGATCACCCCCTGCTATATTAAATCTTCTTCACAAATAAAAAATATCTCACTTTTTCAACCCATTCACCATCGCATCCCCCCTTTCCCTGCATCCTCATTTTCATTTCTCAAAAAGCCCCATCATATACAGTGCTTTGGCTTCATCGGCGGCGGCATCAAGCATATCCCTTAGCTGTACAAGCTCGCTGGCGGTAAAAATAAATTCAACGCCGTAATAGGGGGTGCCAATGGCGTAGCCTTTAACATGGGGTGGTTTGCTGTGGTCAAGCTGGCGGCAGGCATCTTCGGTAAGCTGTTGAAGCCGGGTAAAATCTTCGGGGGCAAGGGTAATACAGGTGGTGCCTGCGGCTACCTGGTAATAGTTGCATGCGCGGCAGTGTACCACATAACCGCTGGCACTGCGGTAAAGCGTTTCAAATGTGCATGTTTGCATAATTAAAGTTTATGTGTTGGTAAAATGTTTAACCGCCTGCTTTGGTGGCATACTGTAAAGTTGCTGTATAAAAAAAGCCGGGGCATACCGGCTTGGGAAATGTATTTACGCAATAGGTAACAAGCATTGCTTTGCCTTTGCTATAGCTACAAAAACAAGGGGCACCCCTGTGCAGGATGCCCCTTTTATTATATTCGCCGGTATGGGTTAATACAATTTTATTGCTTAAAGTTTAAAACCTGAAACCAAGTTTGGTAAACATTCTTAAGCCGTTAAAGCCCATTTGTACTGCATCGAAAGGGCCGCCAGACTCGCTGTCGCCCCATGAGCTTGAGCCTGTTTCAAGGCTAACAGAGCCGGGTACTACTGATTTATCAGGATGAACGTTAAACAGGTTGTCTACACCAATTGTCCAGGTAACTACTTTAGAGATGTTGTACGATGCATATACATCGGTAGTTACTTTACCACGGAAGTTAAATATTTCCGGTACGGCCTGGCCGGTAGCATCCAGCGTTACGTAAGGGAAATATGGGTCTGGTGAGCTTGATGGGGTAGAGGTTTCGCCAAAGCCCAGTGTTTTTAAACCACCAAAATAGGTAAAGTGTGTACCCACGGTAAATTTACCCACGCCATACTCCAGGTTAAGGGAGAATTTGGCCTTAGGCGCACTGGCTTTAAGAAAATACTGCTCCCTGTCGGAGAAGAAGTTTGCACTGTCGCCAGGTGAACCTTTAAAGGTATTGGGTATGTTAATTTTGTTAATGTCAACCTTTTGAAAGTTGCCTGCAAGGGTTGCTTTAAAGTGCTGGTTGCCTGCCCACCTTTTGTTGTAATCAAGCACAATATCAAGCCCCATGTTGGTGGTGTTAACCGCATTGGCAAAAAACTGTGCATACTGTATGCCCTGTGCAGCAAGCAGGTTGTTAAGTGCAGTGCCAAGGGTAGGGTCGCCTGCCTGGTACTGGCCAGAAATTACCACCCTGTTTTTAATGGTAATAACATAACCATCAACCGTAACGGTAAAGTTTTTGGCTGGTTTCCACGTAAAGCCAAGGCTTGCGTTTACCGATGTTTCCTGGGTTAATTTAGGTATACCGGCAGCCCTTGAAATATCAGAATAGTTAGGCACCTGTTTTGAGTACACCAGGTTACCGCCTATAATGTTGGTATTGGTATTGCTGAAGTTTAACTGCTGTAAAGTTGGGGCGCGGAAGCCCGTGCTTACCGAACCACGAATGTTAAAGTTATCGGTTAGTTTGTAGCGGGTAGCCAGTTTGTAGGTATTTACAAACCCAAAGTCTGAGTAGTTTTCAAAACGGGCAGCACCATCTATCAACCATTTGTCTGTAACATCCAGCGCAAGGTCAACATAACCGCCAACATTGGTGCGGCTTA
>CAZRDD010000602.1:0-3245 GCA_964598675.1 uncultured Parafilimonas sp. | reverse complement strand
TTTGGGGTAATATCCACCTGGGCTACCTGCGCCATCCAAAAACTGTCCTGCTGTATGTACTGCGCAATGTGTTTTACATCCTGCAGCACAGCACTGTCTTTTACCCCGGCGCTATCCTTATTAACAGGAAAGGAGGTGAACACCGGTATGCGCGCCGTATGCCTGTCGCTAAGGGGCAATATATTGGCTGCACTGTCAATGTAAAACGACTTACCCTGTACCGTAAATACCCTTGCCACAGGCTGGCGCTCCGTAATTTTTACCGTTAAAAGCCGGTTATTATCAAAGAACAATTGTGCATCTTTTACCCAGGCGTTTTTCTCAAGCTCTTTCTCCACCAGCGCCAGCGGAATATTTTCCACTACCTCACCCACCACAGCCCTGTTTTTACGCAGCACTACCGCTATATCAGTAGTGTCTACAAACACGTTATCGCCGGCATCGTCTATATCAATCTTAACCTCTGTGCATGTTTTACGGTCTTTTAGCTGCATGGCTGCCACAAGCAGTACCAAACAGGCACAGCCGAGCAGGCACCACAACGCTATTTGTAACCGTTTCTTCCACATAACACCTGTTATTCCTGTTTTTTAAAAGCAACAACATGCTTAACAAATTAATTACCCTGCAGCACGGCCTTTACCGGCTGCAATAAAGTGTCAATATCACCGGCACCGCTCATTACCAGCAGTTTTGGTTTGTTTGCAGCAACCCACGCCAGCATTTCATCTTTGGTAAGCAGGTGTTTTACGCCGTGCATATAGCCTGCTATCAATGCGCTGGTTACCCCTTCCACAGGCAGCTCCCTTGCCGGATAAATGGGCAGCAAAATCACTTCATCTGCCAGGTCAAGGCTTTCGGCAAACTCCTTTGCAAGGTCTTTGGTGCGGCTGAACAGGTGCGGCTGAAATACCACCACACATTTCTCCTGCTTAAACAAACTCCTTACACCTGTTATAAGTGCTTTCAGTTCTTCCGGGTGATGCGCATAGTCATCAATCAGCACATGCTGCTCATCTCTCAACACATATTCAAACCTTCTTCTCACCCCTTTAAAAGCGCTTACAGCAGCCTTTATTTTATCATCATCAATCTTTAAATATTTTGCGATGGTAATAGCCGCAATACTGTTTTCAATATTGTGCAGGCCACCAACATGCAGCACCACATCGTTAAGTACCCAATCCTTATGAACAACGTTGTACCTGTATGCCCCTTCTTCCACTTTTACATCAGCAGCATACACATCGGCAGCCGTATTATCGAAGCTGTAGGTGTAATGCGTTGCCGCAGCAAGCTCTGCACTGCGGTGCATGCCATATTTTGATATAAGGCAGCCACCGGGCTTTACCCTTTGCGAAAACTGCACAAAAGCATCTTCAACCGCTTCGGGTGTTCCATAAATATCCAGGTGGTCGGGATCCATGGCCGTAATCACCGCCACATCGGGCACCAGCTTTAAAAAACTCCTGTCGTATTCATCAGCCTCCACCACGCACACATTTTTCTCACTGCTCCAAAAGTTGGTATTGTAGTTGGCCGAAATACCCCCCAAAAAGGCATTGCTGCCATAGCCTGTGTGGCGCAGCAAATGGGCCGTCATGGTAGTAATGGTTGTTTTACCATGCGTACCTGCCACGCATATATTGAAAGAACTTTCTGTTATCCATTGCAGTACATCGCTGCGTTTAACCACCTTATAGCCATTCTCCCTGTAATACACCAGCTCTTTATGTGCGGCAGGTACAGCAGGGGTATACACCACCACTTTTGCATCCTTAGGCACCAGGTCTACATTCTCTTCGTAGTGAATGTCAATGCCCGCCTTTTCCAGTTCGCGTGTTAAAGGGGTGGGCGTTCTGTCGTACCCGCTCACTTTGGCTCCACGGCTGTTGTAGTACCTTGCCAGGGCGCTCATACCAATACCACCAATACCGATGAAGTAGACAGCATCGCCATGTACACCAACCGCCCCCGAAGAAGCATTTTCAGCGCCCTGTATATTTTTATCTTCTGTCATCTTTCGTTTTTGTATGTTGAGCAATACATTTCTTCTTTAACCGGCAGCAGGCGTTACAATGGCCGCTGCTATTTTTTCATCTGCATCCCTTACGGCCAGGGCACTGATATTTGTTCTAAACTTTTCCTGCTTTTCCTCATTCAGCGCAAGGGAGGTGATGGCCCCAAAAAGTTTGGCGGGCGCTTCCTCGTCCTTTACCATCAGCGCCGCATCTTTATCCACCAGCCGCTTTGCGTTTACGGTTTGATGGTCTTCTGCTGCAAAAGGGTATGGCACAAAAACCACTGGTTTACCGGCCACACAAAGCTCCGTTACACTCATGGCCCCAGAACGGGACACCACCACATCTGCCGCCGCGTAGGCTTTATCCATATCCGTTATAAACTCACTCACCCATACCGAACTGAAGGCTTTACCCCTTTGCACATAAGCGGCTGCCGTAGCCTTGCCTGTTTGCCATATCAACTGCAGGCCAAGCTGGTTAATATCCGCTACATGCTGAGACATTACCTCGTTAATGCTTCTCGCCCCAAGGCTGCCACCTACCGCCAAAATGGTTTTTTTATCCGGCGGCAGGCCAAAACACTTCAATGCCTCTTCCCGGCTAATCACCGATTGCGCAATTGACTTGCGGACCGGGTTACCACTCACCACAATTTTCTCTGCGGGAAAAAACTGCTCCATGCCATCGCTGGCCACAAAAATTTTTACCGCCCTTTTGCCCAGCAGCATATTGCTTTTACCGGCGAAGGAATTGCTTTCGTGTATGTAAGTGGGTATGCCCCTGCGCTGCGCGGTACGCAAAACAGGGTAGCTTGAATAGCCGCCTACGCCAATTACCGCATCCGGTTTAAAAGAACTTATAATACGGCCCACCTGCAAAAAGCTGTTGATGAGCTTAAAAGGCAGTGTAATATTTTTTAACAATGAGCTTCGGTTGAACCCTGCAATATCAATACCCTTAATGGTATAGCCTGCCTGTGGCACACGCTCCATCTCCATTTTGCCGTTAGCGCCTACAAAAAGTATTTCCGCATTGGGCCTTATCTTTTTTACCGCATTGGCTATGGCAATGGCGGGGAAAATATGCCCGCCGGTGCCGCCGCCTGCTATAATCAGGCGAAAAGCATCACCATCACCTGTTGCAGGTGAAGCAGTTGTAACCCCTTGTATATTTTTAGTTTCGCTCATTGTTTCGTTTTTTGCACTTGTGCGTTACCGCCAG
>CAZRDD010000601.1:0-3251 GCA_964598675.1 uncultured Parafilimonas sp. | reverse complement strand
CAAAGCACAACCGCTTATTGAAAAAGGGGCTACAGTAGCCGTATCGGTAAAAGAGGTAGCTGCCGCCAGCGATATTGTGTTCAGCATTGTGTCCGACGATGGGGCCATAAACCACCTTACACTGGGCGAGGAAGGCATTGCAGCCAACCTAAAACCAGGCGGCATACACATTAGCATGAGCACCATATTGCCCGAAACCGCCACGCACCTGGGCAGCATCCACCAGCAGCATAAAAACCACTATATAGCCGCCCCGGTAATGGGCAGGCCGGAGACAGCAAAGGCACGTAAACTAAACTTTCTGGTGTCGGGCGATGCGCCGGTGCTGCAACTGGTTAAACCAATACTTACCGATGCGGGCGCTGCTGGTATTTGGGAGTTTGGCAGCGAAACCGGTGCCGCCAATGTAGCCAAGCTGTGCAGTAATTTTATGATTATTTCGGCCATACAGGCCATGGCAGAGGCGGTAAACCTTGCCAACAGAAGCGGCATTGATGCCAACAAATGGCATACCATGCTCACACAAACGCTGTTTACCTCACCCATATATGTAAACTATGGCAACATGATATTAAAGGAGGCTTTTGCACCCGGTGGCTTTGCCTTGCGCCTGGGTTTAAAAGATGTAAACCTGGTTTTGCAGCAGGGGCAGGCAGCCACCGCGCCCATGCCAACGGCTGAACTGCTTAAACACCAGCTTGATGCCTGTATGCAGCAGGGCCTTGCCGAGCATGACTGGACGGCCATTGCCCTTGCACTTAAATAAGGTTAACTTATACCCTCTTGTAAATGGCTGGCGTAAGAAGCCAGCCATTTTTATCAAGGCGCAGCGGCACCCACGCTCTTTAAAAAAGCCTGTTAACAGGCGGCTGTTACCTATTTTTAGTCAGTTGCAGGCCTAACCAGTATCGTTATCATCATCCCCAAAAAAGCATTTTTCTATTTTTTACCATTTTTTGAGCATTTTTTATCCTTTTTTAATATTTGCATGCCCTTTTTATACCACAATTAAATGCGGTTTTCTGTAATTGTATATAAAGGGGTTTATTTTTGTACCTGCAGGGCATATCCCGTAACTAAGCGGGTAAGCTTTTCTTGCTTATGAACCTTCGCACTCCAATATCTGTGTTGCTTTGCTTTGTGTGGCAGTTAGCAGCATCTCAAAAACAAAACCTGTCATTCGTTCATTTCGGGTTGGCCGAAGGTTTGTCAAAAAACAATGTAACCTGCATGCTGCAGGATAGCCGTGGGTTTATGTGGTTTGGCACTATGGATGGCCTTAACAAATACGACAGTTACCGTTTTACCATCTACAAAAACGACCCCGATAACCCAGCCTCGCTGGCAAACAATTACATAAGAGATATTAAGGAAGACAGCAAAGGCAACATCTGGATTGCCACTTCAGGCGGCGGTTTAAACATGTACAGCCGCAATAATAACAGTTTTACAGCCTACCATACCACTACTTCCGCTTCAAACAAGTTCTCCGGCGATTTTTTAAACGCCTTGCTGATTGATAAAAACGATAATATTTGGGCGGGCACCAATGGGGGCGGGCTTACTTGCTTTAACACGGTTACCAAACAATTTAAAACCTACAAAAACATACCCGGCAACAGCCAGAGCATTAATGATAATTATGTAACTGCCCTTACCCAAACGGCGGATGGTGTTTTGTGGCTTGGTACCTGGCATGGCGGGTTGAGCAGCCTTAATATAACAACCGGCGTTTTTACAGCCTACCCTGATAAGGTAGCCACCAGCCCCGCACTTGCCGTAAATAACATTACCATTATTTACGAGGATAAGCAAAACAGGCTTTGGGCAGGCACCCGCGGCAGGGGCCTTAGCCAGTTTAACCGCAAAACACAGCTTTATACGCATTTTGCAAAGCAGCCAGGGGCAGAAGCTTTAACAGGCGGCACTGTTTTAGCGGTGGCGGAAGATGATAAAGGAGTATTGTGGATTGGGGCCGAAAACGGCGGGCTTTACCTGCTTCACCCGGATAATGGCCATATTGATGGTTATGTACACGACGATATAGACAATACCAGCCTCAGCAACAACTCGATATATAACATCTACAGAGACAGGCAGAACAATATGTGGCTGGGTATTTATGCGGGGGGTATAAACCTGTACAATAAGGAGTCTAACAAGTTTGCCCGTTTTCAGCACAGCACCAATAGCAGCAGTCTTAGCAATAACAATGTACTATGCCTGCTTGAAGATTCACAAAACAGGTTTTGGGCAGGTACTGACGGGGGCGGGCTTAACCAATACAACGCACTAACGGGCAGTTTTACCCATATAACCCACAACCCAGCCCAGGCAAACAGCCTGGTGGGCAATTATGTGCTAAGCCTTGCCGAAGATGCAGATAAAAACATTTGGGTGGGTACCTGGGGCAATGGCGTATCGGTATACAACGCAAACAATAACAGTTTTAAAAACTATACCAGCGGTGCAAGCCCAGGCAGTTTATGCTCAAACAACGTTTACAGTATTGCCGTTGATGGCAACAGTGATGTTTGGCTTGGTACGCAGGGCAAAGGGCTGGATATGTTTGATAAAAAAAGCGGCAACTTTGTACACCACAGCCATGACGACAACAACCCGTATAGTATAGCCAGCGATGATATTCACCATGTGTTGGCAGCCAGCGATGGTAATATTTGGGTAGGTACCATAAGCAGCGGGGTAGATATTTTAGATACCAATACCGGCAGGTTTACGCACATAACACACAACAACACACCAGGCAGCCTGCCCGATAATAACGTGTACTACCTTTACGATGATAAAAAAGGCACTATGTGGGTTGGCACACAAGGTGGCCTTACTGCTGTTAACATGCGCACCCGCCAGTTAACCAATTACACCGTTAAAAACGGGCTGCCCAACAATGTTGTGTTTAGTATTTTGGAGGATAACATGCAAAACCTTTGGCTTGGAACCAACAACGGGTTGAGTAAGTTTAATGTGTCATCAAAAACCTTTACCAATTTCTCGGCAGAAGACGGCCTGCAATCCAACGAGTTTAAACCACATGCCTGCTTTAAAAACCGCCAGGGCCTTATGTATTTTGGAGGTACAGATGGGTTTAATGCATTTAACCCAGATAGTATCCACCAATCTGCCTACGCGGCCCCGCTGTATTTTACAGGGTTGTATATTTCCAATAAAGAGGTGGCCATTAACGCAGACAGCAACAGCAATGCTGTGCTGCATAAATCAATTGTGGAAAC
>CAZRDD010000600.1:0-3261 GCA_964598675.1 uncultured Parafilimonas sp. | reverse complement strand
CATGGCGATATACTTTGCTGGATTTATTACCCCAAAGCCACCTCGGGTATTCAAACAGACTTATCAAGAGATAAGGGCTGGGAGATTCTGGAGCATTACAAAGATATAAAGTGGATAACCCTGGTATCGTACAACGATACTTATTCAGCCTTTGCCCTGCGCAGGGAAAGCGCACCAGCAGAAGTAAAAAAGCCTGCCACAAATGTGCGTGAGATATTTAACTATGCCGATGCTGCCACAAAAACGATAAGGTTGCCGGATGACCTTTCCGCAGCGCTTACCCTTAGCTCTGTTGCGGCCGATAACTTTGGAAAACTATCCTTCACCAATAAAAAGGAATATGTTGAATGGATAATAACTGCTAAGCGCGATGAAACCCGGAAAGAGCGTGTTACCGGCACCATTGAGCGGTTGGAAAAGGGGTGGAAGAACCCCAGAAACCTGTAACTGTGGCCTTAATATCAGCGTAAAAAGGTAAACGCGTAATTTAATGCAAGAGCGTAGCTTGCATCTTTATTTTTTGCCATCCATGCCGCCGCTGATAATCCTGCCATCCTGCATGTCAATAATACGGTGTGTTCTGCTGGCAAAATCCTGGTCGTGCGTAACAATCAGCAGGGTTTGATTAAACTCTTCCGCAAGGCGTTTAAAAATATCAAATACTATTTCACTGTTCTTCTTATCAAGGTTGCCTGTTGGCTCATCGCCCATAATAATGCCGGGGTCGTTTATCAGCGCCCTTGCTATGGCCACACGCTGTTTCTCCCCGCCCGAAACCCTGTTGGCATTTTTTAACGCAAGGTGGTCAATGCCCAGTATTTTTAGTTTTTGCATGGCACGGTGTTCAACCTCCTGTGCGCTGTATTGCTGTAGTTTAAGCCCCGGCAGCATTACATTGCGCAGCACGGTAAACTCATTAAGCAGGTAGTGAAATTGAAATACAAAGCCTATTTTTTTGTTGCGCACATGGGCAAGTTCAGCCTCTTTTTTGTTGCGCATGGGTTCGTTATCAATCAAAAGCTCACCGGTATAATCTGTATCCATGGTGGAGAGTATGTACAGCAGGGTTGATTTGCCACAGCCCGATTTACCGGTTACTGCCACAAACTCACCTTTTTGTATGCTGAAGCTGATATCGGTAAGCACCCGCACGGTAATGGGGTCGTGAAACTCCTTGTTAATATTGCGTGCTTCCAAAATAATGTCTGCCATACTACTTGCCTCTTATAATAATTACCGGGTCTATTTTGCTGGCTTTCCTGGCAGGAAACCATCCAGCCATCCAGGTGGTAATGAGTGAAAAAATAATGCCGATGGCATAATAGGCCGGGTTGTAATTGATGGGGTATGTTTTTACCGTTGGCAGCGATGGTGCAGTAAACGGCAACTGGTCTATCAGTTCCGATAAGCCAAAGCCCATTACCAGCCCTGTTATACCCCCAAAAAGGCCAATGCTTAATGCTATAAATATAAAGACCCGCTTTACATCCCTGCCCGAAAAACCGGTGGCTTTTAGTATGGCAATGGTTTCCATTTTTTCATAAATCATCATGTTTAAAATATTGTAAATGCCAAAACCTGCCACTACAAGCAGGGTAATGCCTACTACGTAAGAGATGAGGGTGCGTATGGAACTGCCCGTTTCAAAGTCGGCATTGGCTGTTTGAATGTCCTCGGCATCGGTGCCAAACAGCTTGCCGTATTCTTTGGCAATGGCCGGTGCGTCCTCAAGGTTATTCAGTTTTACCTGTATATCCGTTATGTAGTTAGCTGGTTTGCCCAGCAGCTTTTGTACGGTGCTTATATTGGCAAAACTCTGTACCTTATCATAGTCGCGCATGCCCGACTGGTAAAGCCCCACCACCTTTAGCGGAAAAACCGAACCCGCAGCAGTGGTAAGCTGCACCACATCCCCAATATTGGCTAATAACTTCTCCGCCAGCCCCTTGCCTAAAATAATGCTGTTGGGTACTTTGTTAATATCTGCCGCATCACCCGCTATAATATAATCCCCAAAATGGAACAGCCTGCTTTCGGCCTCCGCATCAATACCGTTTACAACCCCTGTTATATCAATCGTTCCATCATTAAAAAATACCTGTGCCGTTATTTTAGTGCTGAGGCCCAGTACCCGGTTGTCGTTGCCTACGGCTTTAATAATGGCCAGGCTGTTATAAATTTCCTGGCGGCTGTTGGCTGGTTTAACTGAGCGTATAAAGTTGTAGTAGCCGTTATAGCCCTGGTATTGGTTTACCGGCTGGTTTTTATTGGCTTTAATTTCGTTATACAGGCGCACGTGCGGTGTGCGGTTAAGTACCAGCCCATCAAGCAGGGTGTTAAGCCCGGTCATAAAGCCCAGCAGGGCAATAAACATGGTTATGCTAAAGGTAACACCAATAGCAGCAACCAGTGTTTGTTTCCACCTGGCCCATAAAAGCGATGCGGCAATGCCCGCAATTAGTTTAATGTTCATGGTGCAGGCTTGTATATTACATCGTTAGCGGTAAGGCCCTGTGTTATTTCCACTTTTTGATAATCCTTAAGCCCGGTGGTTACTTTGCGGGGCTGTTTGTTGGCCAGCAGCACGGTTTCATCGTTTTGCAGGTAGCTGCGTGGTATGATTAATGTTTTTTCCCTTGTTTGTATAACTATGTTTGCCTCGCAGGTTAAGCTGGGGTAAAGCGCTGGCGGCCTTTTGGCAAAGCCCGCCTCCACCGTAAACGACCGTGTTTTGTCGTTCATAAGCGGTATTACTCTTTCTACCGTGGCTTCAAACACTTGGCCTTTGTAGCTGTCCATACTCAGCAGTATTTTCTGGCCCGGTTTTACCCTGGCAATGTCGTATTCATCCACCTGTAACTCCAGGTAAAAATCATTGGCAGCGCCAACCAGTGCGGCGGGGTTTTGTATAGTAACCATTTCGCCTTTCTTCACCAGTATATGGTACACCCGGCCATCGGCATTGCTTTTTATGGTATAATCTCCTTCTGCAGTTTGGGATATTTGTACATTTTTTAGGGCCTGCTTCTCCTGGAAGCTAACCTGTTTCTGCAATTCCTCGTACCGCAATCTTGCTGTTTCATAGGCGATGGAGGAGTTTTTGTAAGCCAATTCTTTTGCATCAAGGTCGTTTTGGGTGCCTATTTGCTGTTGCCAAAGGTTGCGCTGGCGCTGCAGCATTAAAGCATCGTTATCCAGCTTTGCTGTGGCAAGGTCAATACTTATTTTTTGCTCATTCAGTTTTTCCTGGTTGGCTGTAGT
>CAZRDD010000599.1:0-3273 GCA_964598675.1 uncultured Parafilimonas sp. | reverse complement strand
AGGCTCCGGCAGGTACGTTTCGCTGGTGGCAATAAACTGTTTAACCTCGGCAACCTCTTTCAGCCAGCCTAATGCAAGCATACCCACATAGGCCGCCCCCATGGCACTGGTGTCAGCATCTTTTTGCAGCAGTACTTTACGGCCTGTAATATTGGCCAGTAACTGCGCCGCAAAAGGGCTGTTAAAAAAGCCGCCATTGGCATAAATGGTATCCACCTCATCCCAGTTGGGCAGCGATTGAAAAATATTGTACATGTTAAGCAATACGCCCTCTGCAGCGGCCCTGGCATAATCGGCCAGTTGGTGGCTGCTTTTAATGCCTGTTAGCCGCGCGGTGGCAGCGGCATCCCACACAGGGGCACGCTCGCCATTAAGGTAGGGTACAAACAATATGCCTTTTGCGCCCGCAGGGCTGCTTTGGGCCAGTGCAATTATCTTGTCAAAGCTTTCTTCCTGCGGGGTACCCTGTAAAAAAAGGTTGGCAAACCAGGGCAGCACACTGCCGCCGTTGTTGGTAGCCCCGCCGGTAAAATACCAGCCAGGCAAAAAGGCGTAGGTAAAAATGCGTTGCAGGGCATCGGTTACCGGCTGGTGTATAAACGTGCGCACCGCGCCGCTGGTGCCAATGGTAAAACAGGCCTCGTTGGGCAGCAAAGCACCACTGCCAAGCTGGGCGGCGGCACCATCGCCACAGCCTGCTATAAAAGGTACATTTTGGGCAAGGCCGGGCAGGGTAACCTGCTGTTGGTAACTGGCTGGTACAATGGTGGGCAGGCGTTGTGCCGTTATGCCCACCGCCTGCATGGCTGCCTGGCTCCACTGGCTGGTGGCCAGGTTCATCAGTCCTGTGGCAGAGGCGATGGCTTCATCCACCACAAACTGGCCGCCGAGTTTATATAATATATATTCCTTAAGGGTAATGAATTTGTGCGCCCGGTTAAAAACATCGGGCCGCTGCTGTTTAAGCCAGGCCAGTTTGCAATAGGGTGTCATGGCATGTACGGGCACACCCGTTTCCGCAAAAATGGCCGCTGCCTGCGGCAGGTTTTTTAAAGTGGCCGCATATTGGCCTGCCCTGGTATCGGCCCAGGTTAAGGCCCGCATCAGGGGGGCACCCTGGGCATCAACCGCCAGCAGGCTGTGCATGGCGGTGCTAAAGCTTATGCAGGCAACGGTGTGCGGGTTAACCTGGGTTAAGGCTTCGGTAAGCAAGCCCGCCACCAGTGCAAAAATTTCATCGGCATCCTGCTCATGCATACCCGTGGCATCGGTGTAGGAGGTGCAATTTTTTTTTGCCGAAAACAAAATTTGCCCTGCTTTGTTTACAACAATGGCTTTGCAATGGGTGGTTCCTGCATCTATACCGATGATATTACTCATTTTACAAATATTAGTGGCCCCGAAAATAGAAAAAGCATTGTTGATTAAAATAAAATACTATTTTCATGCGCTTATTTTACAAAACGAAGTTGCTGCCATTGTAGGCGGTTTTACAATTTTCTTTTTTACTCTATAATCTAACTTGTAGTATGCCAGGCATTCAAATTAAGAAACAACCAAAAACGTATGATGCGGTAATTGTAGGTTCGGGTGCAGGTGGCGGTATGGCAGCCTATGTGCTGGCAAAATCCGGCTTAAAAGTGTGCTTGCTTGAAGCAGGCCCAATGTTCGACCCCGCAAAAGACTCCAACCAGTTCAGGAACCCGTGGGAATCTCCACGCCGTGGTGCCAGCACAAAATTTCGCCCCTTTGGCGATTTTGACGGCTGTTACTGGGGCTGGGAAATTGATGGCGAACCCTACACCCATGTAGGCGATACCAAATGGGAATGGTGGAGGGCGCGTATGTTAGGCGGCCGTACCAACCACTGGGGCCGTATATCACTGCGTTTTGGGCCTAAAGATTTTAAAAGAAGAAGCATTGACGGCCTGGGCGATGACTGGCCAATAAGCTACGACGATGTTAAACCTTACTACGATAAAATAGACCAGCTATTGGGCGTTTTTGGTACCAACGAAGGCCTGGTTGATGACCCGGACGGCATCTTCCTTCCTCCGCCTAAACCGCGCCTGCACGAGTTGTTTATTAAAAAAGCAGCCAATAACATAAACATACCGGTTATACCTTCCAGGTTATCCATCCTTACCAAAAAAATTAACAACGAGCGTGGGCAGTGCGGCTATTGCGCACAGTGCGGCCGCAGTTGTAAAATGTATGCAGACTTCTCCTCATCGTCTGCACTGGTAATACCTGCTTTGCATACCGGCAATGTTGACCTTATAACCGGCGCCATGGCCCGCGAAGTGCTTACCAACAAAGATGGCCTGGCCACAGGTATATCTTATGTTAATAAGGATGATATGCAGGAGTACCAGGTACTTGGCAAAACAGTTATACTGGCTGCCAGCGCCTGCGAAAGTGCAAGGCTGATGCTTAACTCAAAATCTGCACGCCACCCCAATGGTATTTCTAACAGCAGCGATGTTGTGGGTAAGTACCTGCACGACTCAACCGGTGCCGATATGGGCGGTATTATACCCGAACTGTTCGACCGTAAGCGTTATAACGAAGATGGTGTAGGTGGTATGCACGTGTACACCCCATGGTGGCTGGATAACAAGAAGTTAGACTTTCCCCGTGGTTACCACATTGAATACGGTGGCGGTTTTGGTATGCCCGTATACGGGTTTAACTGGGGTATTGAAAACCTTAACGGTACCTATAAAATTAAAGGCAAACAAAAAGAAGCGGGTGGTTACGGTGCAAGCCTTAAAGAAGACTACCGTTACTTTTTTGGCGCACACGTAGGTATGGCTGGCCGTGGCGAGGCGATTGCCCGTAAAGAAAGCTATTGCGAAATTGACCCTACCGTGGTTGATAAATACGGTATACCTGTACTGCGCTTTAACACTACTTATACCGATTACGAGATTAAGCAGGCCAAGCACATGAAGGAAACCTTTGCCGAAATACTGCATTCAATGGGCGCGGTTATTACATGGGGCGGCGACGACGGCCCTGAAAATAACTACGGCCTGCATGCACCAGGCAACATTATACACGAGGCCGGTACGGTGCGTATGGGCGATGACCCCAAAACTTCTCCATTAAACAAATGGAGCCAGGCGCACGAATGTAAAAACCTGTTTTGTGTAGATGGTGGCCAGTTTGTAAGCCAGGGCGATAAAAACATTACCTGGACCATTTTGGCCCTTAGTATGCGTGCCAGCGAAAACCTGGTGAGCGAACTGAAAAAGAACAACATTCCGTCTA